>JAQGPI010000680.1 GCA_028293175.1 Verrucomicrobiaceae bacterium
CAAAACGACGGCCTAAATGGCAGTAATGTGCTCGGCTAAACCGGCACACGGCCCCCCGGTCGGGACAATTCATTGCTCACGGTGGTGGAGCACATCGCGGTCGCGGACATGAGCGGGGACGGCTTTCCCGAGGCAGTCCTCTCAGGCAGCAAAACAGACCAGGACAACAATGTGACTGGAACCATGGTCGATGTGTTGGTCAATGATGGTTCGGGGTCGCTGTATGGTTACAACTCGGCCAATGCGACGACCGGAGCCTCCCCTGGTCGCATCGCCATCGGTGATCTTACCGCTGATGGGAAACTGGACGTCGCTATGGTCGATAACGCCACCCGGCATCTGGTGATTTTCAAGGGCCGGGGCAACGGCACCCTTGGCAGCGCCGATGACGCCGTTTTTGTAGACCGGCCGTTCCGGGTGGACACTCATTATACCGTGGGAGCGATCGCCATCGGCGACGTCGCGGGCAGCGGGCATAACAGCGTGCTAATCACGGAGCACTACTTCGGCGTGCTGCCCGGCACCCAATACGACGACGGACAGAAGCACAACGTCCAACTGTGGCAGCTCTTTTCTTATGATCCGAACGACATCCTTGCTGGTTCTTACCCTGAATATCTCGCAGTGGGTCCGGCGACCACTGTCCAGGGCTCTTCCAATGCTGACATCCTCATCCGCGACTTCACTGGCGACCACTATCCCGAGGTCATCATGACCAGTGATATTGATGCCGGCATCCGCAGCCTGCGCCTGAATGTGCCTCTGAATAATCAGAACCTGATGGATGGAGCCGTCGGCTTCACCTGGAATGTAAAGACCTTCCTTGCTGCCGCGCATCCACAGCGGCTCGCCGCTGCCCGCGCCGGGACCAGCGCCACATACGACCTGCTCGTTGCCAGTGGTTCCAAACAGCAGCTCAACTGGCTGCCCAATGTCCATACTACCACCAAGACCTCCACAGCCATTGTTGTGGGCGGTGCCTCAGCTTCCAACGATCCTTATGGCACTCCGGATACGGTCGGTTTCAAGTATGCCGCCTATCCCGAGGACACAGTGGTCTATTCCATCAGTTACGTGAACAACACGAATGCTGACATTGTCGGTGCCACTATCGAAACCCTGCTCCCTCCTGCCATTGCGGTGGTGTTTGCAGATCCCGGCAGCCTAACAACTGCTTCCGGCACCTCCCACTACGTACGCTGGACTCTCAATGTCCCGGCCAACAGTTCGGGCAAGAAGACGGTGATCTGCAAAGTCGTACCCACTGCCTTAGGCGGCACTTTGATCGCCCCCACCGCTTCCTTCAAGAAGGGCACCACGGTGCTGGCCTCCAGCATCATGCCAAAGGTTGCCGTGCAGCAGGCTCTCAACCTGCGCGTCAAGCCCAGCTCCACGAGCGATGCCCTGGGCGAGACAGCCCACAAGGACGAGGTGATCACCTATACCTTGACGTTGGGCAACTCCGGCTACCGCGGCTTTGACACTGTGAGCATTGGCACCACGTTTCCAGCAGGCACAAAGTACGTGGCGGGCTCCGTGGGTGGCGTTGTGACGACTGCCGCAGGAACCCTGACTCCGAAGATTCGCGGCACAGTAGGCAAGGAAACCGGCTGTGATTGGGTGCTTACCAACATGCCTGCCAACATCTCCACGCAGTTCACTTTTCAAGTCACTGTCACGGGCGCGGACAACACCTCCATTACCGAAAACACTGCCGTGGTTACGCTTGGCACCGTCAAGATCACGGCTGCACCAGTGGTGACAAAGATTCTGCCGCCCCTGGGCATTTACATTTCATCCACCATCCTGCCTGCGGGCAATCAAACCGCAGCCCGGCCTGGTGACACCATCCGGTACGATGTGACCGTTCACAACTACAGCTCCACCACCGCCACCAATGTGATCTTTGCGGACATGGTTCCGGCCGGCATGCGCTTGTTGAATTTTTACATCCAGTCCAATGGTTCGTTAGACTTCACCAATGGCAACGGTGACCTGCTGAACGACAGTTACACCACCACGACCAATCCGAGCTATGACAAGGCCACAAAGGTCATGGGCTGGAAGTGGGACAACATTCCGAGCCACGGCGAGCGGAGCATACGGTTTGAGTGCCAGGTGCTGCTTGATGCTCCGTTCTTCGCTCAGGGCAGCAAGACCATCCCCAACAATGTCTCGAACACCACCTACAATGCGGTGGGCACCTTCGGCTCCGTCAAGTCCTTCTCAGCAGTGCCAACCGCTGGAGTTGCAGTCGCCAGCAAGGCCACGGCCACCACCGCGCAGTTGCTGACTTCCACAATGGCGGTGATCAAAACCGATCTGACCGGCACCAATGCGCCGCCACTGCCGAAGCTCACTCTGAAAAAGTTTGTGTCTGATCCAGACGGCATCCTCCAGGTGGGCAGTGATCTGCGTTTCACCGTCATCAACGATGCCGCCGATCCTCAGGACGGCCTCTTCCACTATGCCCAGGCCATTCACAATGGCTCGGGTGCAGGCACGGCTACGGGCGTGGTGCTGCATGAGTTCATCCCCGCCACCGTCACCTTCCGGGGCTCCATTGCACGCGATGGCACCAACGTGCCCAGTTACTTCGGCTTCCATTTCTACAATGCCGCCGGGGTGGAGCTTCCTAACGCCCTCACCGCAACCACTACCCTTCTGGTGAAAAGCTTCACCATGCCGATCGGCGATTTGGCGGCGAATGCCAATGTGGTCATCACCTATCAGGTAGGCACCACGGCCGCGGCAGGCGGCACCATCGTCAGCAACAGCGGCGCTGTCACTGGCAAGAGCGGTCTCTACACCTTTGATGTGCCCACAGGCTACTGCCTGACCGCCACGAACATGAACTTCCCTACGGTTGGGAGTCCCAAGCAATTGACGGTCAACGTCATCGCTCCCGCAGCCTTCAATTTCCCTGCCAAAATTCTGCATACCACACC
>JAQGPI010000451.1 GCA_028293175.1 Verrucomicrobiaceae bacterium
CAAGATCACCGAGATCCCGGCCTTTGTGTACGAGATGCGCCAGCTTCGCAAGCTGCAGCTATCGAAGAACCACATCAAAACCCTCGCGCCGGAGATAGGCAATCTCACCGGCATCATCCATTTCAACCTGAGCGAAAACCAGATTGAGACAGTGCCGGACAGTATATCCAATCTTATCAGGCTGCGCGTGTGTGATCTCTCGGACAACAAGATCGCGCGGCTGCCGGAAGCCTTCGGCAACGTGCCCATCCTTTACCAGCTCCGGGTGCGCAACAATCCCATCTCCGCCCTGCCCGCAGGCTTCGCGAAGATGCCCGGCACCATCGACATCACCGGCACGAAGATCCGCCTGGAGGACCTGTCACCGGCGCTGAAAGCCAGGATCAGCACGGAGAAACCAGCAGTGAAACCGAAGGTGATCAATAAGTGAGGGGAGTTGATGGTCGATAGCTGATAGTTGATGGACTGAAGAGGAGCATGAGCCCCCTAGCAGCGCGGATTTCAACCCGCCTCAGCGGGAGTGTTCAAAGGCGGGCCAAGTGATGCCTTTCACCCAAGGACGCGGAGCGCCAAGTAGCCCAGTTGCGCCGCAACTGGAGGGCTTGTCGGCAGAGGTTTGAAGTCCGTAACCCTACAAAGCGAACCAGTTGCGGCGCAACTGGGCTACTCGGCAAAGTTTGAACTTTATCCCTGAGGCGGTTCGAAGATCCGCGCTCCCAGGTTCCGCTCCGTCCATCAACCATCAACCATCAACTCCTCAACGAAACAGCCCGCCGCCGCCAAGCGAGCGTGAGCTTCTCCACCAGCACCTCGATTTCTTCCACCTCATTCACATGGATGCGGATGAGCGGGATGCCGGTGCAGGCGAAGAGCTCGTTCACATAGGTGTCGCGGCAGCGCACGTTGTCGCGAGCGGTGGAGTTGTCGTCCAGCTCGATGCCGAGCATGGGCAGCCAGTCGTGCTGGCGGCAGACGAGGAAGTCGATGTGCTTCTGACTGATCTTGTTGAAGCCGATGCCGTCGTGATGATCAAAAACATCGGTGAGCTGCGGCTTGCACAGCACGTGGCAGCGGTCCTTGCAAAGGGAGATCAGGCAGGTGTGGAAGCGAGCTTCCGAGGAGTCGAGCACGGCCTTCGGCGTGTACCGATGGACGTTTTCAACACAGGGTTCATGGTTAGGAGCGATGATTTGCATGCTAGGTAACTATGGTAGTTATGGCAGGTAAACCACGCAGGGCAAACTGAATCTTTTGCCCAAGCGCATTTTATTGGGGGCGGTTGGGGTTGAGAGCTGATACTTGAATGGCCTGGGAGCGATGGGGCTTCTCGGACTCACGCTCATAGGAGCATTTTAATAATAGCGTATCCGCTCTGAAGCCGCTCCTGCCGAATACAGAAGCTGTGAATGGCTCGGTGCCGTTGTTGTCTAGCCTTTAGGCGATCAGGAAATGATGTTATGGGCCGTGATGCGGCTGAATCCTGGACACCAACGGCGTGGCAGCAAGTAGGGCTGCTAATTGTTTAAAATGCTCTTAACCTGGCACTTTGGACTCTAAGGCTACGGCGACCTGATTTCAGAGGGCTGATACCATGCACAGCTGATAACCGAGTGATGATTCCAAAAAGCGACCCGCTTTCAACTGCTCGCGATATAAGATCACGAGCAGGAAAGACCGCCTCAGTCCATCAACTATCGGCAATCAACCATCAACTCACAGTACCACCTACTGCGTATAGGGCATCGTGCCGCGCGCCGTCACCTTGTAGCCGCGCTGCTGGATGTAGTCGTTGCCCGGCAGAAAGGCGTCGCCATTGGCCTTCAGCTTGCGCTGGAGCTGCTCATCGAGCTTCGCCCGTAGGTCCGCATGCTCCTTGTCATTCACCAGGTTCTTCTGCTGATACGGGTCCTTATCATTATCAAACAACAGCCACGGTCCTGTGAGATCGCGTACGAAAGTGTAATGAGCTGTACGAATGCCCCGGTACTCCTTGCCGCCCTTCATCCGCTCGTATTCGCCAAACGGAGCCACGCAGGTGATCACGGTGCCGTCATCGCCCGGAAGCGGCCCGCCGCGCAGGTAGCCGCTGTAATCCAGGCCTTCCACCGACTTCGGTAAAGTGGTGCCCACAAGGCCCAGCAGCGTGGGCATGACGTCCTCCGAATTGATCGGCGCATCCACCGTCTTTGCCTTCGTGCCCAGGCCCTTCGGCCAGCGGAACAGCATGGGCACGCGCACGGATTCATCGAAGGGCTTCTGCTTCTTCCACATGCCCTGCGAGCCCAGCATGTCGCCATGATCGGCGGTGAAAAGGACGATGGTGTTGTCGTCCAGACCATTGTCCTTCAGCGCTGCCAGCACCTGGCCCATGGCATCATCCAGCGCGGTGCAGTGGGCATAGTACCCGGCCAGATTTTTGCGCACCTCCTGCTCCATTTCAGCAGGAACATTGGGCCGAAGCGTGAGCGATCCGGGCAGGTACATGGCGCGGTATTTTTCCGGCGCGGTGAGGTAAGGATCGTGCGGCGGACCCCAGGCGAGCCATAGGAGGAAGGGCTTCTTCGTCTTCGCATGCGCCTTCAGGTAATCACAGGCATCCTGCGTTTGCGCCAGCGCATCGTAGCCCGACCAGATGTGCTTCTCCGCATCATCGGCGAAGTAGGGCGAGGCATTGTAATTGTGCGTGCACTCCAGCACCTTCCAGTAATCAAAACCTTGACGGCGCTCCGGCGGGATGAAGCTGGAGCGTCCATGCCCATCCACATGCCATTTACCGATCGCGCCCGTCTCATAGCCGGTGGCTTTCAGCGCCTTGGGCAGCGTCGCGGCCTGCGGGTCCAGCGGCACGTCATTGATGAAAACGCCATGCGTGATCGGCCGCTGACCGGTGAGCAAGGAAGCGCGCGTGGGCGAGCACACGGGCATGCCCGCCACCGCATTGATGAAGCGCGTGCTCTCGCCCGCCAGCTTGTCGAAGTTCGGCGTCTTCACATTCGGATCACCAGCGAAATGAAACGCCTGCGGCCGCCATTGATCTGCCAGCACCACCAGGATATTCGGCGCGCGGTCAGCGGCATGGGCGATGCTGCCGATAAGCAGGAGGGCGCAGAGGAGATGCTTCATGATGGGTGTTTAACGTGGCGGGTGCGCTTGCTCTTCTCATTAATCATGTGCATGGGCGGGATGCGATGGATGGGAGTTATTAAAGCGCGAGTATCAGAGCATTGAACCACGGAGTGGTTCCCCCTTTAATAGCCCCGCGGGGTCCAACGGCCCCGGGTAAACACCGGATCGCCAAACACCGGCCAGCACGCCGGATCACGCGCGAAATACGCGCCCCGGACCTTGTCGATCTCCTCACGAAACGAAGGCGCGATCTGGTGGGTGGAGGGAATGCTCATCACAGTATAGTACGCGAGAGGAGTTCATTGTTTATGGTTGATTGTTGATGGACGGAGGGGGCATTACACTGCAACGCTATGATGACCCGACGCCGTTGGTGTATAGCCTTTGGGCGATCAGGAAACACATCTCATGGGCCATAATGCGGCTAAAGCCTGGACACCAACGGCGCGGGGTGATGCACAAGGAAGTGGCTTCGGCTTTAGCCGAATCATCGAACGCATGGGGTGCCCTGTCATCCCGGGTCCCCTCCGTCCATCAACAACCAACCATCCACTATCAACACCCCCTCACCGCTTCAAATAATGCTCCAGCCCGTTGAGAAACATCTGCACGGAGATCATCACCAGCAGCATGCCCATGAGGCGCTCCACGGCCATCGCGCCGCGTTCCTTCAGCACTCGGACGATCAGCGGTGAAAGCAGCAGCACCCCGGCGGTGATGCCCCAGGCCATCAGCAGCGCGACCAGCCATTTGCCCATCGCCTCCGGCTGCGAATTGACCATCACCAGCAGGGAGGCGAGCACCGATGGACCGGCAATAAACGGAGTGGCCAGCGGCACGATGAAGGGCTCCGAGTGGATGTCTTCATCGACGGACTTCGGGTCTGGAAAGATCATCTTCAAGGCGATGAGAAAAAGCACGATGCCGCCGCTGATGAACAGCGCCTCCTCGCGCAATTGCAGCAGGCCCAGCAGCCAGTGCCCGCAGAACAGGAAGCCCAGCATGATGAGCAGTGCGATCACCAGCTCGCGCGCAATCACCCAGGGCCGCGCCTCGACTGACACGGGGCGCAGCGCGCTGATGAAAGCGGGCAGGTTGCCCAGCGGGTCCATGATCGTGAGCAGCAGCAGAGTGGCGGAAAGGGTGGTCATGATGCATCGGAGTGTTAGGCGATGTTGCCGGGCTTGAACGCCGGAAGCGAGAGACGATAGCGGATGGCGCTGAGGCGCAGCAGGAGAGCGGAAGTGAGCGCGATCCAAGTGGCGCGATCGTCTCCTAAAGGAGTACGCAGCAGCCAGTACACGAGGCCGCCGAACATCGCGGCTGTCGCATAAAAATACGTGTCCTGACGGAACACCAGCGGCACGCGACCGGTGAGCGTATCCCTTATAATACCGCCGGCCACGCCGGTGATGACACCGAGCGTGATGGAGACGGAGGGAGCGAAGCCGAGCGTCAACCCCTTGCGCGTGCCCACCACGGCGAAGAAACCGAGCGCCAGCGCATCGGCCACGAGCAAGAGGTTCGCGGGCGGCGTCCACCATTGGCAAAGGAAGAAGGAGATTACGGCGGTGATGCAGACGGTGGTGAAGAATTCCGGCGAGCGCAGCCAGACCACCGCTCCATCGCCCAGCAGCATATCGCGCAACGAGCCGCCGCCAAAAGCGGTGACCAGGGCGAGCACGAGCACGCCGAAAAGATCGAGATGCTTGTCGCGCGCTGCGAGGACGCCGGAAAGCGCGGCGACGGCGACGCCAAAGTGTTCCAGCAGGGCGGGGAGGGTCATGAAGGGGCAGTTGATGGTTGAGGACTGATAGTTGATGGACTGAGGGATGGGCTTTTCAGAACTCATGCTCAGGCACTCCGTCCATCAACTATCACCAATCAACCATCAACTCCCAATTTTCCGCTTTACAGGACGAAACGTCCAAGATATTGCATGTGACGTGGCAGCGAAAAAGACCTCCAAGAAATCTGGCGCTGCTTCTGCGGCGGCGGATGCAGAGTCCATCAATGAGAACCTGGGCCGTCGCGTGAAGAAGCTGCGGGGGGATCGTGGATGGTCGCTGGAGGAACTGGCGGCGGCGAGCGGTGTGAGCCGTTCCATGCTGAGTGAAATCGAGCGCGAGCGGGCGAATCCGACGCTGAGCGTGACCTATCGCATCGCCCGTGCCTTCGGCCTTTCGTTGCAGGATCTCATTGAAAGCGCGGACTGTGCTTCGTCGATTCAGATCATCCGCGCTGATGATCGCGCGCAGATCTTTCGGTCGGACAAGCAGTGCCAGATTCGCACGCTGTCGCCGCTGAATCTGGAGAAGGACGTGGAATTCTACGAGGTGCGGCTGCCGGTGGGCGGGGCGTTGCGCAGCCAGGCGCATGTGGACGGCACGCGCGAGTTTTTGACGGTGGAGGAGGGTGCCGTGGAACTGGTCTCCGGCACCTCCACCGAGGCGCTGGCGAAGGGTGACTCCGCCACCTACCGCGTGGATGTCGCGCACTCGATTGTTAATTCCGGCAGGCGCGAGGCCCTGCTGTTCCTGGTCGTCATTTACCGCTGATCGTTCCTCCTATTTTTATGAAACTAGTCGTCCTGTGTTGTAGCATGGTGTCCTTGGTTGTATCCGCGCACGCGCAGAAGGCCCCCGCCGCGCCGGGGAACTGGCAGAACGCGGAGCGGACGAAGCTGCTGGCAGGGGTGAAGGAGCTGCCGAAATACGGTGCGCCGGGGCCTGTGGCGATCTTTGGCACCTTCGCATTTCCGGTCGTTGCGGGGAATGCGGATGGCAAGGCGCAGCTCGCGCTGGTCGCCGCTGCGGCCTACGGCAAGGGCAAGGCGGTGATCTACGGTCACACAGGTTACCTTGACGGCGCGAACCTTGGTGGCAGTGATTCGGGCACCTTTTTGGTGAACGCGGTGAAGTGGTGTGGCAGCAAGGAGAAGCCGCGTGTGGGGGTGCGCAATGGCAAGTGCGAGGCGTTTCTGGAGAAGAACGGCTTCCGCTCAAAGGCCTTCAGGAGCGTGGACAAGAAGGAACTGGCGGACTTCGATGTGGTGATCCTGGGGCCAAGTGATTTGAGCGATGTGGAGGCGACGGCGCTGGGGGATTATCTGAAGGGCGGCGGTGGCGTGATCGCTGCGGCGACGGGCTGGGCCTATGATCAGATCTCGGGCGGCAAGTCCCTGAACGATGAGCATCCGGGCAACAAGGCGCTGCGCGCGGCGGGCCTTGCCTGGACGACGATGACCTTCCCCGATCAGGTGAAAACTTTCCCGGCGGTGATTGATCTGCCGAGCTCGATGAATGCGGCGGAGGCAGTGCTGGCCTTGCGCAAGCAGAAGTCCGGCGTGGCGGTGGATGAGGCGGCGATGAACCAGGGCGTGAATGCCTTGCAGGTGGCGCTGTCGTGTCAGCCATCGCAAGGCAGTGCGTTGACGACGGCGGTGGTGGCGGCGCTGGGCGAGGGATCGAGCATCGTGCCCACCCAGCAGAAGCCGTTGCTGGAAAGCGATGTGGCGGCGCGGCTGCGGCTGGGCATTGAGACGCGGCTGTTGAAGCTGGCGGGCGGTGCGGACGTCAAGGCGCACCCGGCGGCGGCGACCTTCCCCGGTGTAGTACCGAGTGATATAAAGCGGGTGAGCGTTGAGGTGGCGATTGATCCCACGGTGCCGGGCTGGCAGAGCACGGGGCTGTATGCTTCCGCTGGCGAGAAGATCAGCGTGAAGGTGCCGGATGCCTTGACCGGCAAGGGCTACAGCCTGCGCATTGGTTGTCACACGGATTCGCTTTACCATCTGGACAAGTGGATGCGTGCGCCGGAAATCACGCGCACGGTGCCGATTAAAGCGGGGGTAACGGAGACATCGAGCGGCTTCGGCGGATTGATTTATATCGTGGTACCGGCAAAGGCGGAAGGCGCAGCGTTCAGCGTGACGATTGCCGGTGGGGTGCCCGCGCCTCTTTTTGTGCTGGGCAAGACGACGGATGAGCAGTGGAAGGAGATCGTCAAGCGGCCCGCGCCATGGACCGAACTGGCCTGCAAGGGCGTGGTGCTGTGCTGTCCCACGGAGGCGGCGCGGACGATCAGGAACCCAACGGAACTCATGACTTACTGGCAAAAGGTGAGCGATGTGGAGGACGAGCTTTCCAACGTGGGCAAGGATCGCAAGCGGCCCGAGCGCATCGTTTCCGATGTGCAGATCAGCGCGGGCTACATGCACAGCGGCTACCCGATCATGGTGCCGGTGAGCGCGGCGATGGAGATGGTGACGTACACGCGCTTAAAGTGGCCGGGCTGGGGCTTCTATCACGAAATAGGACACAATCACCAGAAGCCGGAGTGGACCTTTGAAGGCACAACGGAGGTGACGAACAA
>JAQGPI010000654.1 GCA_028293175.1 Verrucomicrobiaceae bacterium
GCGCTCACCGTTACCAATGCGGTGACTGCCAACAGCACGCTCTACTTCGGTCCCGCGGCCAATGCCCTCACTCTCAGCGGTGCCATTACCTTTGGCGTGGCCACGCCAACGATCACTGTGGAAAACCCCAACGTGACGGACACGCTGAGCAATGCCACAGGCTTTGCAGGTAGCACGCTTACCGGCTTCACCAAGGCGGGGAACGGTGTTTTGGCCATTTCTGCCACAACATCCAACAGCCGCCTCACCGGCACCATCACGGTCAATTCAGGTACGCTCCGCGCTGACAGCCAGTACGCGCTCGGCGGCTCCAACTATACCGCAGGTCCGGCCATCACCCTTGCTGGTGGTGCTTACACGCAGAACGTCAATAACGTCTATGTGCTGAATCCGGTGAACGTGACGGGTGATGCCTATATTAACGCTGCCCAAGCGAACTCGATGATTGGTGCGGTGACCGTGACCACTCCGAGATCCATTGGTTTTGGAGGTGGCAACACCACCAACATTGCCGGTGATCTGACACTGAGCGGCTCGGGAGCCACTACGATCTTCACCACCAACAATGCGCTAGTCTCCGGCAGCCTCAAGGGTGCGACCGCGACCACGCTGACGAAGGTGGGTACGGGCACGATGTTCGTGGCTGGCACAGGCTCCAGCTTCACCGGCAACATCCTGGTGGAGCAGGGGACTCTAGCCTCCACTAGCGGCGGTACGCCGTTTGGCACCGGCAACTTCACCGTCAACTCGGCCGGTATCCTCCGGCTTGCCGCTCCAGGCAACGTGCAGGGTGCTGCCACGGTGACCGTTAACAGCGACAACGCCGGCCTCGGCGTCCTCGCTCTCGCCTACAACGGCGCTGCTCCTGCCAGCACCACATTCGCTTCCACGAATGCGAATTTCGGCGGCATCCTGGCGGTGGATTCTGTGGGCTTCAGCACTGGCATTGATCTCACGGCCTACGGCGCTGCCAACGTCATGCTCGGTTCCACTCTGGGCGGCAATTACACCGCTTCCACCCTCACGACCACTGGCACTGCCTATCCTCTCGGCGGTGGCGGCGGCACGCTCAACTTCAACAGCGCTGTCCTCAGCGGTGGCAATTCAGTCGTGATCGGTGCCACTGGCCCCGTCAACGGTGTGGCCCTGATCAATAACACGGGCACCATCGCCCTTAACACTCCGAACACCTACAGCGGCGGCACGACCCTTAACGGCGGTGTGGCTCTGCAAGTGGGCAACAACGGTGCGCTTGGCGCGGGCACCATCAGCTTCCACAATGGCACCTTGCAGCCTGATGCTGCCGGGCTGCCGCTGCTGCTCACACCGCGTACGGTGTCGAACCCGATCAACTTCACTGGTAGTACCACCGGCTCCTTCCTTGCTGACGCCTTCTTTGGCGGCAGCACTGACCTGATCCTGGCTGGCACGGTGAACCTCGGTGGTGCCACCAGCCGCGTGCTCAACGTCGGCAGCACCGCCCGTCGCCTCATCATCAACGGCCAGATCACCGGTGCCAGCACGGGCCTCACGCTTTCTGGCGGCGGCGTACTCCAGTTGAACAATGGATCCAATAGCTACGGCGGCAGCACCACGCTGATCTCCGGCACCTTGCTTGTGGGCGCTGCGGGAGCTGTTCCCCCCGCCTCCACCGTCATCTTCGGTGGTGGTACCTTCGGTGCCTGGGATGCTTCCAGCACGGTCTCGAATAACATGGTCCTTTCCGGCAATGCCATCTTTGATGTCGGCCAGAGCATTACGCTTACCCAGACCGGCATAATCAGCGGATCGAGCAACGTGGGCACACTCACCAAGGTAGGTCTCGGCACCCTTATTCTCAGCGGCACCAACACCTTCGGTCCGGTCACGGGCGGTGTCGCTAGTGCGATCACCATCAATGCCGGTGTCATCAGCCTCAGCAACGACGCCAGCCTCGGTAATCCAAACGCCACCGTCTTTGGGAACTCGGTCGTGCCGCCTGGCGGCATCACCTTTGGCAATACAGGCCACCTGCTGGTGACGGACAATGTCACGACCAACCGCATTTTCACCATTCCGAACACGGCCGCCCAGACGGGCACCATCAGTGTGGCCGCGGGCAAGACTTATACCATCAATGGCGCAACGCCCACCTCCTTGGGCACCTTGGTCATTGCTGGCAGCGGTACCGTGATCATGAATGGCGGTGCCAACGCTGCCGCCAACCTGCATGATAACACCGCCATCAACGGCGGTGCCACCCTCATGACCCAGGCCACCAGCGGCACACCGTTTGGCGATACTATCGTGACCATCAACGGCGGCTCGCTGGAGGTCAATACCAACGGCCCTGGCGCTTCGTTCACCGTTCCAACTGTCAACTACGGTGGCGGCGCTTACCTGCGCCTTGATGCCCAGGCGGGCAACGACATTCAGTTCACCGCCACGACTCTGGCGCGTACGGGTGTGGGTACGTTGAACATCGCTCCTGGTGCCAATGGCAGCCTAGGCAACACCTCCGATTCCGATGCGCGCGTGCTCAGCACCACCGTTCTTGGACAGGCCACCACCACCACCATTGGCCTGCAGACGTTGAATAACATTGGTTCCCTGGGCTCCAGTTCCGGTGTTATCGGCGCTTCCATTGTTCGGCTGGCTTCCGCCACCAACACTAACGCCGACTTTGTCTCCTATGATCCGGCCCTGGGCTTCATCTCTGGCCAGCCTACCTTCCCTCTGACCAACACCTTCACAGGTTCCACCAGCTCGAGCGTGGTCAGCATTACCACGCCTACCGTCGCCACGGGCAGCGTCATTCTCAACGGCCTGAAGACCACCGCTGGCATCTCCGGTGGCGTGTTGAATATCCGCAGCCTGACCAATCTTGACCAGGGCGGCCTGCTCATCAATGGCTTCGGCCAGGCGGCTCCGGTCATCAGTTCGGGCGTTGTCTTCAATCCTTTGGTGGCTACGGGCGCCACAGCAACTTCAGGTGAAGGCCTCGTGTACGTGAGCGGTGGCTACACGAGCGGTACGGCCACTGTCAGCGGCAGCGTGCTGGCCAACGGCCTGACTAAATTTGGCCCTGGAACTCTGC
>JAQGPI010000470.1 GCA_028293175.1 Verrucomicrobiaceae bacterium
TGGCTCATGCTTGATCTTCTGCTTTCCAGGTTTGTTCGATGTAGGCTAACACGGTCGGCAGGAGTTTCTCCAGCATCCAGCGTGTGTCGTCGTAGTAACGTCGCGGCGAGCCAAAGGGATCGGTGACATCTTGATTGCGCAGCATGTCCTCCGTGGCGAATTCGCTCACGAGATAAGCCTTGCCGTTCGCTTCGGGAAACTCCTCCTCAAGCGCATCCAGATGGTGGTTGGCCATCGTGAAGATATGCGTCGCCTCGGCTACCAGCTCGGGCGTCAGGGGCCGCGATTTGAAGTCTTTTAGGTCGATGCCCTTTTCCGCAAGGATGTCCGCAGTGTGCTGGGCGGCGCTCTGGCCGGGCATGGCCCCGAGGCCGGCGGAGGTCACCTGGTAGTCTTCCCGGTCCTTGACCAGCTCACGGAACAACCCTTCTGCCATGGGGCTGCGGCAGGTGTTTCCGGTGCAGACAAAGAGGACGCGTTTCAAATGTGGCGCAGGGCTTGAGATTGGGAGGCTCAGCTTGCGCCTTGTGAGGCATTTGTCAAAAGGGTAGTCAATTCAACGATAAGTGCGCCCGAGTGGGAGGGGGATGACGTATCTGTAAAAACCCCCTTATGTAATGACAATGTCAGTAAACACCCCTGCTATCGTAAGACTCAAACGTGCGATCAAGATCGCGGATCAAATTCAGAGACTCGAAAACGAACTCGCCACCATGCTAGGGCAAAGCCGGGAGGACGCCCGTGCAATGATAGACCTCGCGGCTGCCGCTGGTGCGCAGAATCCCAAGAAGACCCGTAAGCCATACACCTTTTCGCCGGAAGCCCGCGCCAAGATCGCCGCTGCCCAGAAAGCACGCTGGGCCAAGGTCCGAGCGCAAAGCTAAAAATTCATCCAGGACGGACGGTCAACCTTCCTGCTGCTCCAGAAGGATCTTGGTCTTGTCCAGGGTGTCCATCACCCAATCATAGAGGCCGGGCTCTTTTTCTTCAGTCGGCCCGACGATGTTCAAGCGGCGGACATAGTGTTTTTCTAGGAAAGCGACTAGCTTATCCGGAAGACCAAGGAGGCCGCGATGGAGGTGCAGGCAGGGTTTCTTTGCCTTGCGAGAAAAAGACACCGTCTTTTGAGCCATGCCAGTGGCCTTGTCACCGAGGGTGAAGACCACGGAGGCCTCGGAATCGCGCACGTTCCATTCAGTGCGCTCTAGCTCATCCTTCGTGGGCGTCTCTTTGACCTTGTACTGAGGGTCTAACGGGCCATCAAGGGCCTCCCGCCCCTGCGGGCACCAACCACCATGGGGCGTACCGTTCTTGATGGCCCAATCGAGCGCCGCCCGATCAGCCCCCGTCTGGCCTCCGCTGATGATGACAATTTTGATCGACATAAATTAATGTACGCCAGAAGCGCAGGAAGCTCCTCGCATCAAGCAAGTTGTCACTTCTGAGAGCGATTGGCAAGGACAGGGAAGAGCCTTACCCTGCTGCCGCTTCAATGAGGGCATGATCAATCGCATGCAGCCTGGGCTGCTTGGCCCCCATGCGCGGCACGCAGGCCAGGAGCGCCTGTGTGTAAGGATGTTGCGGGCGCGTGAGAATATCTTCCACCGGGCCCTCTTCCACAATTTTGCCCCGGAACATCACCGCCACCCGGTCCGCCACATCGCGGATAATACCCAGGTTGTGGGTAATGAGGATCATGCTCATGCCGAGATCGCGGCGAAGCTGCGCCAGCAGGTCCATGATCTGTTTTTGAATGGTCACATCCAGCGCCGTCGTCGGCTCATCCGCAATCAGCAGCTTGGGTTGGGTGCATAGCGCCATGGCGATCATCACACGCTGCTGCATGCCGCCGCTCAATTCATGTGCATAGGAGTGGAGGCGCTTGTGCGGGTCCACGATGCCCACCTTGTCCAGCCAGCGGATGATTTCGGCGTCCAAATCCTTCACTTCAGGCCGGTGCAGCCGCAGCGATTCCGCGATCTGCGTGCGGACGCTTAGAACTGGATTCAGCGAGGTGCTGGGCTCCTGGAACACATAGGCAATGCCCTTGCCACGCACCTTGCGCAACTGGCGTTCGTTCATGGCCAGGATGTTTTCGCCGTTCAGACTCAGTTCCGCAGCGCGGATGGTCGCGGGTGGTTCGGGCAAAAGCCGCGCCAAGGCGAGGGCTGTAGCGCTTTTGCCACTGCCGCTCTCACCCACGATGGCGAGCCCTTCGCCGGGCATCAGGTCCAGGCTCAGTTTCTGCACAGCGAGGGTCGGTGGCGCACCATGACGACGAAACTCAATGTCGAGATCACGGATGCGGAGAAGAGGTGCGTCTTGGCTCATGGTGCGGTGACAGTTCGCAAGGCGGAACCATGCGGTGCGGTGGCAAGATTACAACCGGCAGAATGGAGCGGGTTCGAAGTGTGGGAAAAATTGTTGGCTTGCGATCCCGGAGGAAGTCGGGAGCCCCCTTTTGTATCCCCTTACCACGACTACCCTTTAGCACCAGTGAGCACATTATACCACCAACGACCACAGAAGAGTACAATGATGACCATGAGTACAGTAGGTAATCGCTGGAACGACCACAGGATAAGGGGTGCAAGGTTTTCTCGTCGCATGTTCATCTCCGCCCACCTCTGATATATGCGATTTCAATGCCACTCACTGTTTGAGTAAGCAAATAGAATGTGGATTAGTGGGGTAAAGGCGACGATGATGCTGCGGTACTCGGTGAGTTAAAATGCACGAATCGTTGCAAGTTGGGTTGCGGAATAGGATAGTCATCCCATCAGAACGACTCAGCAATCACCCTCTGCTTCTAAATTTTCACCCCCCACTCTTATGAGCCAAAAATCCAAAATCGCCGACCAAAAGCTTGCCCTGCGGGCTCAACTTTGGCCGGACATTACAGCAGAACATCTTTGGGAGCGCACAAAAAGCACTGGTTTCACCACGCTTCCGCGAACGATGCCCTTGCTGGCCACCATAATGGATTCGTTATCCAAAAATAAGCCAGTGTCGGCGGTCTATCTTGATCTCTGGTGCAGAGCATTTGACGAGTGCTTCGTGACACTCAACAAACAACCCGAAATGGCTTTTCATGCAGGGTTTACGGGTCAACGGGCCGTCCAAACGTGGTCCGAGAGGATTAAGATCTTGCATAAGTGGGGTTTCATTAATGTGGTGGCAGGCCCAAGTGGTCCGCTCAGCTTCGCTGTCATTTTGAACCCTTATAAAATCATCAAGCGGCTTTCTAAGGACAAGCCTTCGCCCATTCGTCAAGACCTCCTCAATGCCCTGCATCAACGGGTGATCGAAATCGGAGCGGAGGATTTTAAAGACGGTTGAGAATGCTGCCGTCAGTTCAGCCCAGCATAGAAGCCCCATTCGTCGCTTGCTTGCCTACAATACACACCTGCCATGCGCATTATCAAACCATCAGCCATCGGAGACTGGGCCAAGCGTCACAGTGCTGCGATACCAGCTCTACTTCATTGGTATGAAGTGGGCCGTAAGGCGACGTGGAAGACCTTGACGGACGTCCGTCGAGACTTTCCACACGCCGACATTGTTAAGGTCGACAGCCTCAAACCGGTCGTAGTTTTCAACGTTGGAGGCAACAACTTCAGGCTCATCACAGCCGTCCACTTCGACAAAGGCCGGGTTTACCTTCTGGACTTTCTCACGCACGCCGATTACGATAAGGATGTTTGGAAGAGACACCTCTAGTAGTCATGCCCGGCGCAGCAACCAACGAAGCCTTTGAACTCCCTGGCACCATTGCCGGATTGTGGAACCTCTGCGCTCTGGCCCCATTCCGTTCGCGTGCGGCCTACCTCGAAGCGGCTGCCCTATGTGGGAAGTTCGCGGTACGCCGGTTGAACACGGTTCAACGAGAATA
The DNA here is from genome assembly GCA_028293175.1 of Verrucomicrobiaceae bacterium. Lineage (GTDB taxonomy): Bacteria > Verrucomicrobiota > Verrucomicrobiia > Verrucomicrobiales > Verrucomicrobiaceae > CAINXC01. The sequence continues at coordinate 3,893 of JAQGPI010000470.1, forward strand.
CATCCGGGAACTCACGGCCCTTGTCGAAGCCTACGAAGACAAGAATGACGAAGGGGGGAAGGTGCTTGCGCAGCTTCGCCGACTTGCTCACGCTTAGCCGGCGCGAATTTTTTTGGGAACACCAAAGAATGGGGACGTTGTGGCAGCGGGTATCACCGTATAACCGCGCTGCGAGGTCCACCCGATATCGTTTATGCCGCCCAAATCTGTCAATCCACGTGTGAGTAACCCCCCGCACGTAGATCGCACTCCTGGGAGGGGGTGTGTATACCGGCAAGGTTTGGGCGGCATCCTTCGGATGTGACCTCAAGCCACCCCTGCGTCGGTCAGGGCGCGTTGCAGCAGGGCCTTGCCGTTGCTGTCAATTACCTCCCCGTGGCCAACGATGATGCGATCAAAATCGAGTGCCCTAAGCTTTGCCACGGAAGCTTGAAAAGCGGCGCGGTCTTTAATGCAGACGCGGAAGATGCGGCTCATGCCAGGGTCGTTTAAAACCGGCGATGTAGCGATGGAAGATGCGGTCCCAGCCTTTTTTCCTCCGGACTGAAATTAAACACAAGGTCGGCGACAATGAGGGTGCGCGATGGCACGTGCAGCACGGCATGCTCTTTCAGCATTGGTGCACCGTCGATCAGCAGCACTTCCACCTCGCCCTGCCATTCTGCGGGGGCGAGCGCGAGTTCTTGAGTGGGGAAGCCGACGGTTTCTGAAAACCCCGGCGGTCCTAGGAACGGCAGGCCGGGGAAAGCGTCTCGACCCTGGCGCGCATAGGTATCGTGCAGCAGCATCGACTCCACCAGCCAGGCGGGCTCGCCCAGCGCTCGAATTGCCTCCAAATCACCGGCCGTGAAGGGTGCCATCGAATGGATGATCATCTTGCCGGAGCGGAGGCGGATGACCGTTACATTGCGCCCATGCTGGGTGCCCAGCACCGACAACGGGTAATGCAGGAGCCAGAGATTTTCGGCGATCTGTTTCATAGGCGAGGGGAGGCCTGGTGTGTAGGACCAAACAGTTGCTACTGCGCAGACTGAAGCAGCACTTGGCCCGAGAGTTTGGGAGAGGTGCTCAAGGTGGTCTTGGGGGAAGCGGTGGGCATTTGCTGGAGCTGGAAGCAGCCCACGCCTTTGCCAAGCCTTTGCACCAGCACGCCTGTGAAGGGGACTGCCAGGCGGTCGAGTTTAATGGGGGGGTTGGTAGGATCAGGATCGGCTTTGAGGCTGAAGGTGCCGCTCATCGCGCCGCTGGTCGTGGTGAGCTTGAGCGAGAGCGCAGCTGGATTGGCCACGGCGGCGGTAGGAAGAGACGGCATGGTGGCGACATTGGCGGTAGAGAGGCTGAAGACTTTGCCGTCCATGCTGCCGCTGGGGCCGGGATTGGTGGCGTTGTTTGCATTCAGATAGGTCACTGAAGTCTCAACATTCGAACCGCTGAAGGTAAGCGAGGCATTGTTCGGTGGATTGCCGAAGCCGAGCACCACGGTGCTTGGCTTTACATAACCGCCGCCAACCGCCTTGAGCTTGTGCAGGGAGAAGCCGCTCTTGTAGGAGCGGGTGGTGGAGCTGGAGAGCTGCACCTCCTTCTTCCAATCGAACAGGTGCTGGTCTTCGGGATCGGCCTGGGTGAGGTCAAGCACGGTGTCGAGCAAGTTATCGTCAGGCTTGTCTAAAAGCGAACCGGGCTTCACCTGTACCCAGCCGTGGGCCGAGCCAGCAGTGGTGGCCACAGTGGTATAGAGCAGCCAGTGCAGCGGCACTTCGCCATTGGGGCCAAGGGTGGTGGTACGACTCACGGAAGTGCCATCGGCTAGCACGGCAGTCCATGTCACGCTTCCCGCTGCGGTAACTGTAACTGTGGCATAGCCGTTGCCCTGGGGATAAGCCAGATCGTTGAGCAGTGCGGGATCTGCCAGTTCCAGCGCCGTAGTGTAGGTGCCTGCCAAGGCGGTGGCAGGATGGGCCGGGCTGGCCGCGGTGCCAGTTGTCTTCCAAGTGTTGCGCCAGCCTTGCAGTTTCACTGGTGTGCCAACGAGCCCGTCGCTCAAATCACCAGTAAGCTTGCCGGTGGTTTTATCGATCGTCAGATTCACAACCAAATCAGCAATGCCGGTGCCGCGCTTAATGACGACCCTGGCGGTGGGATTGGCCCCTTGGTTGGCATTGAGCGCCGTGCCCGCGGGCATGGCATAGCTCTTGTCTTCCAGCTTCAAAGTGGCGGTGAAGGTGCCGACGCTGGTGACAACCATGTTGTCCAGGCTGCCGCCGTGGTTCTTCAATTTCTGGCCCGCAGGCGTATCGATGGGAGCGCTGAGCGTGGTGCTGCGATCAACCAAAGCGTTAAATGTGCCCACGGCATTTTCAGGTAGCGCATGCACCATCAGACTGGCTTTCACAGGCTCGCCGCCCTTGGCGTTGGTGGCCTTCAATGTCACGGTGTAGGCGGTTGCCGAGGACACCTGCGGCCTGCCAGTGATAAGACCTGTCGCGGTGTTGCATGCAAGGCCTCTCGGCAGTCCTGTCGCGGAATAAGCCGTGGGTGTGCGATTGCTGTCCATGGCCACCTTGATTTGATAGGTGTAGCCGCCGCTGACATAAGCATCGTCCATCACAAGCAGTTGCGGAGGAGTCGGCTGGGGCGAGATCAGCGGCATCGTATCGAATACTGTGATCTCGGTCGGACATCCGGTCTTCGGACCGCCTGGGCCGGTGATGACGCAGGTGTACACACCAGAGTCGGCAGGCTGGAGATTCTTGAGGTTCAAGATCTTGGTGCTGCCGCCGGTGGCGCTTGCTGGCAGCGCTCCGCCGTCTTTCTTCCATTCATAAGTCTGGCTGTTGCCCGCCGCACTCAGCGTTAGCGTCAGATTGGTACCGTTGATCACGATCCTCTTGGGTTTGGCGGCGGAATCCACCACGCCCAGCTCAGCAGAGGCGCTCGTTGTCGTGCCTGCAGCGTTTTTCACGATGCACTTGTAAGCTCCCGCATTGGCCAGAGCAGCGGAGATCAGATTGTAGGATGCACCGGTAGCACCCGCAACATTGACACCATTCTTCTGCCACTGATAAGTGATTGGCAGGGCCATGGAGACGGTGCTGTCTAGCACCACTGCGACATGCGTGGGAATTCCAAGCGAAGCCATCACCGTCTGCGGTTGGGTCAGAATGGCCGGAGCCACGCCACCCGCTCCTACAAGGGCTATTTCAAACGGAGCAAAGGGCTGAGAGGCACCGGTTTTCTTGCTGTTGATGTGCAAGGCGGCAGTGCGTGCTCCGACAGCCGAGGGGTCAAAGGTGACCGTGAATGTCGTTAATGCCTTGCCCGCAATCTTCGTCACCGTTGGCCCGGTGAGAATAAAGTCGGAGGTGTTGGCACCGTCCTTCGTTACCGCGAGGCTGCTGACCTCCGTCGTGGCCGTGTTGCGCAAGGTGAAGACGACGGACGCAGTTTTGTCCAAGGGCAGCGAACCCAAATTCACGGTGCCCACGCCAGAAACGAGCAGGCTTCCCTTGCCCGGCTGCACCGTAAGAGGACTGGCCGGAACAGCGGTGGTGGTAACCGCGCCAGCCACGGGATTGCCCTGTTGCACGGTACCCACATTCGAAGTGGCCACCACGTAGAACGAATACGACATGCCCACCGTGCCCATGTAGATGGAATTAGTCAGCGTTGTGTCAGTAAGCCATGGGCTATAAGTCGTCCCCCCATCGCTGGAAGCATAGACGGTGTACTTCGCAATGCCGCTGCCGCCACTCCCGGTCGAGCCGGACCATGAGACATTAAAGTTAGGCCCCACAAAAGCAGGCAGTACGTTGACCTGTGCAGTGGGAGCGCTGGAGTCGATGGTGATCGCCGCTTCCTTGGTCGGATCCGTGCCCTTGGTGGGATCGTGAGGATCCACCTGATTGGTGTTGATCGCCACGCCAGCGTCGAAAACGATTGTTGCTACTGACCGCACCTCCGTGCCACTGGTCACTCCAGTCTTCGGAGAGACGGTGAACGCCAGGAAGCCTTCGCCCCGGCCAGTGCCGTCCTCCGGCGGCAGGAAACCGATCAGCGGATTGGAAGGCGGCAGTTCGGTGCCAGGATCCACGCTCTGATAGGTGGCGTAGACTTCGCCCGTGTCAGTGTGAATGCCGGCCTCCATGACCACTTCGAAGGTGACGTTGTTATAGGTCATCGGCACCGTGGTCTGGAAGTGCTGGGTGCCGGGCGGAATGACAATGTTCACATCCCCAAATCCGATGCCGCCGAGCTGGAAGGCGCTCCAGTTCAGATTCGGATCGAGGAAGTGGGAGACGGTCACAAACTGCGCCGGTGCCGTTGCGCTGGCATCGTTTTCATAAGTGATGCGGTAGGGCAGGGTCACGCCCGCGCCGCCCACATAATTGGCCGCGCCGTAGCCCGCCGGACCATAGAACGCATTTGGGTCCACGGCGTCCACGCCGCCGGAGCCGCCGCCGCCGCCAGGGCCACCGCCACCAGGGAAATCACCAGGGCCGGGAGGAGGGGGAGGATTATCAGGGGGATCATCGGGCGGATCATCTGGAGGATCGCCACCCGGGTCATCACCGCCGCCAGGGCCATCGCCCGGACCGCCGCCGGGATCGTCACCCCCGCCGGGGCCATCACCGCCAGGGCCAAGGTCGCCCGGAACACCCCCACCGCCGAGCGGATCGCCCCCGTCGTCGAAGTCAAAGCCATCATAGTTGAAGTCGCCATCGTCCCAATCGGACGTGTAAGGATCAGGATCGAGCACCGTCGAGCCACCACCGCCGCCCGTGCCACCGCCAGGACCGGCACCGCTGCCCGGACTGGAACCGCCGCCGCTACCGCCGCTGCCCACAACGACCGCAGGGCGATATCCCCCAACGCCATACGAAGTGTGGCTTGATTGCGGTGGATTCACAGCGGGCCCCGTGGTGTAGCCGATCACCGAGCCCAGGCCCGGCCGGACCCACTGGCTGGCCACTTGCAACAGCACGGACGCCCAGGTCTTCTTCACCGCCGCTCCCTTGGCTGTGCCCAGCGTGAAATGCAGCGCATTGGAGGAGTACACGCTGCGCATCCAGAAGCCGTACAGTAGACCCGATGGATCATTGAACTGCGTGGGCCGGTTCGCCGCATAGCGGTAACCGTTCATCTCGCCCCCGCCGGTGCCGAACGGATCGGCGCTGATGAAGCGGCCCATCGCCGGATCATAGCTGCGGGCGCGCATGAAACCGAGCGCTCCAGATTCGCTGGTGGCACCGGCTTCACCGACGAACTGGAAGGCATTCACCACCGAGCCGGTCGATGAGAAGATCTGGCCGAACGGTGAGTAGTTGTACTTGTGCTGATTAACGCCGCCCGGGCCGGTGATGCCGACCGCGGAGCCCATGCTGTCGAAGTCATAGAACAGCGTGGTCGAGGGCGTCGTCTGGCTCACCAAGCCATGGCCATTGGCAAAGTGCGCGACCGTCGCTCCGGTCCCGTCGAACGCACCCATCACGCTGCCCAGCCCCGCAGGATCGAGCAGGTACTTGACGACCTGCGCCCCGGTGGTCGCCGAGGTGCGCAGGCCCAGGGCATTGTAAGTGTAAGTCGTGGTTGTCGCACCGCTGGTCACGCTGGTGAGCTTGTTCTGAACGTTGTAACTGAAGGCGCGCGTCCCGTCGGAGGTGAGGTTACCTTTCGCATCGTAGGTGCAGGGCACGCCGCCG
>JAQGPI010000498.1 GCA_028293175.1 Verrucomicrobiaceae bacterium
CGCTTCAACGGGGCAAACGACCAGGGAATGGGCTTGGGCTCGTTCTTTTTCGCGGCAAGCGCCATCCCGGCCGATGCCACAAGCAGCATCAGCGCGATTGGCAAAAACTTGGAACCAGGAACGAGCATCCTTTAATTACAGCGCCAAGCGTGCCGGACTTTCGTTGATCCACCGAATGGAGATCGGAGAAGGGATACTGTGTGCTCTGCAACATTCGCCCTCCTCCGGCTGTAGGTTTCCGTGCTTATGCGCGTGCGCTGTTGTCTTGCTTTCTTCGTCCTGCTCAGTCCGGCATCACACGGCGGCCAGGTAGATTATGCGAAGGACATCAAGCCGCTGTTGAAAGCCCGCTGCTACACCTGCCACGGGGCGCTGAAGCAGAAGGCGGGGCTGCGGCTGGATACGGTGAAAGCCATGCGCAAGGGCGGTGATGAGGGCGACATTCTCAAAGCGGACCATGCGCTGCTGCTGGAGCGGGTGACGACCATCGACAAGGACGACCGCATGCCGCCGGAAGGCGAGGGGGCGCTCCTCAACCCAGACGAAGTAGCCAAGCTGAAGGCCTGGGTGGCTGGCGGTGCTCCAGGTCCTGCCGACGAAATGCCAGAGCCTGATCCGCGATCACATTGGGCCTATCAGTCTCCGAAGTCCTCGGGCCAGACGGTGGATGCCATGCTGGCTAAGCATCTCGAGGACAAGCATTTGAAGCCGCAGCCCGAGGCCGCGCCTGAGGTCTGGCTGCGCCGTGTTTATCTGGATCTCACCGGCCTGCCGCCGTCGCCGGAGGACATCGAGGCCTTTCTCAAAGACACCTCCGCCGAAAGCCGCGAACAAGTCGTCGATCACCTGCTGGGCACACCGCAGTATGGCGAACGCTGGGCGCGGCATTTCATGGACATCTGGCGCTACTGCGACTGGTACGGCCTGGGTGCGCAACTTCGCTATAGCCAGAAGCACATCTGGCACTGGCGCGATTGGATTGTCGAGGCGGTGAATGCCGACAAGGGCTACGACCGCATGATCATCGAGCAGCTTGCGGCGGATGAACTCGCACCCGAAGACCGCGATAACCTACGAGCCACTGGCTTCCTTGCCCGTAGCTATTTCCTGTTCAACCGCACCACTTGGCTGGATGATACCATCGAACACACCAGCCGCGCCTTCCTGGGCCTGACCATGCAGTGCGTGAAGTGCCACACGCACAAATACGATCCCATCGAACACGCCGATTACTACCGCATGCGTGCCGTTTTTGAACCTCTGCATGTGAGGCTCGATCCCTGGCCGGGTGACACAGACTTTGAGAAAAACGGCCTGCCGCGCGTCTATGATTTGCACAACGATCAAGTCACTTACCGGCATGTGCGGGGCGATGAGAAGAACGAAGACAAGAGCAAGCCGATGACGCCCGGCGTGCCGGAAGTGCTGGCCTTCGCCAAGTTTCAGCCTTTACCCGTGAAACTTCCGAATACCTCTTCGCAACCCGAGCTGCTGCCCTTTGTCTTGAAGGACCAGCTGAATGCCGCTGAAGCCCAGCTAGCGCATACGAAAACACTACCGAATCCCGCCGCTATTAAGGCTGCCGAGCTACGCCTCACGATGACCCGTGCAGTGTTTGCTGCCGATCAGTTGAAAGGGGACAAGGCGCTCGCGAAGGCAGCAGCGGCAGCCTGTACGAACCATGCGCTCGCCAAAGCGGAAGCGGAGCTGGCAGCATTGGAAAAAATCACCGCGCCATCAGACAAAGCCAGCAAGGCTGAGCACGAGAAGAAGCTCAAGGCCGCTCGCGATGCCATGGCTGCCGCCCAAAAGAAAGCTGCATTGCCCGGCGAAACTTACGCGTCGCTGCCAGCCTCCTTGAAGGCGCAGGAGGGACCTGAAGATGCAGCCAACGCCAGTGTGCAATCCTACCCTGAAACCAGCACGGGCCGTCGGCTGGCGCTCGCCCGCTGGATCGCCGATGAGCGCAATACGCTCACCGCACGAGTGCTGGTGAACCAGGTATGGACGCGGCATTTCGGCGCATCGTTTGTGCCGGATGTCTCGGATTTCGGTCGTCGGGCACCGGTCCCCGCATGCCAGGATATTCTTGATACACTGTCCGTTGGCTTCATGCAGCACGGGTGGAGCCTGAAGTGGCTGCACAAGCAGATGGTGCTCAGCGAACTTTACCGGCGCAGCTCATCCAATGCCGGTGTGGATGCACCAACTCTTGCCGCCGATCCCGATAATACACTGTACTGGCGAATGAATCCGCGCCGCATGGAATCGCAAGTGGTGCGCGACAGCCTTTTGCAACTGGCGGGCAGGCTGGATCTCACGCTCGGCGGCCCCAGCCTCGATCCATCGGTCGCGGAGACAAGTCCCCGGCGATCCCTCTATTTCATTCAGAATGCGGACACCGAGCATCGCTTCCTTGCCACCTTTGACAATTCCAACGTGCTCGAATGTTATCGCCGTAATGAGAGCGTGGTGCCGCAGCAGGCGCTGGCCCTGACCAACAGCAAGTTGAGTAACGACTGCGCGGAAGTGCTCGCGAAGAAGCTTGGGGCGCTGGATGACGCCGCTTTTCTGCAACGCGCCTTCCTTGCCATCCTGAGCCGCGCTCCAACAACGGCTGAATTGATTGCCAGCCGCGAAGGCTACGCGGCGCTGAAGCACAACCGTAGCCTGTTCCTGCAGGCGCTGATCAATCACAATGACTTCGTGACGCTGCGATGATATCTCGTCCTACACCTTTCCTTCGCCGCGATATCCTTGGCGGGCTCGGCAGCATCGCGGTGAGCGCCATGCTGGCCCGTGATTTGCGCGGCGAGGAGGACTGGCAGCCACCGAGCGGACTGCCGATGCTGCCGCAGAAGGCGAAGCGGGTGATCTGGATGTTCATGCGCGGTGGCGTGAGCCACATGGAGAGTTTCGATCCGAAGCCCGCCATCAATCAGTATGCGGGCAAGTCGATCGGAGAGACGCCGTTCAAGGACGTGCAGAACCCGGAGAAGCTCAAGAAGGTGCGCGTGGTGGTGGTGAACGATGCCAATGGCAAGCAGCGCAACACGATCTACCCCTTGCAAGTGGGCTGGAAACGTTATGGCCAGTGCGGCATGGAAGTCAGCGACTGGTTCCCGCACATCGGCTCCTGCGCAGATGAGATCGCCTTCATCCGCAGCATGTGGACCACGGATGACAATCATGGCGCGCAGGTGCAGTTCCTCAGCGGCCGCCACATGCTGGAGCCGCGCGTGCCCACGATCGGGGCATGGGTGACGTATGGGCTTGGTTCGATGACGGACAACCTGCCGTCATTCGTAAATATGGGGCCGCGCTATTTCGATATTCGCGATGGTCATTACCTGGGCCCGGCCTTTGATGCGGTGAACCTGAAGGTCGATCCCAAGAACCCGCTCACCTTTGCCGCGCCCGAGTTCAAGATCGGCAAGGGCGAGCAGGCGGCGCAGTTCGATCTGATCCACAAGTTCAATACTCTGGCTGCCGAACAGTACCCGGGCGACAAGACGCTGCTGGCTCGCATGAAGAGCTATCAGCTCGCCTTCAACATGCAGACGGCGGTGCCGGAGACGATGAATCTCGACAGCGAGAGCGAGGCGACGAAGCGGATGTATGGGCTGGATGAAAAGACCACGGAGCCCTTTGCGCGTCAGCTCATCGTGGCGCGTCGGCTGGCGGAGCGCGGGGTGCGGTTTATCCAGCTTCAGCATGGCGATGGTGCGGCGGGAGCCTGGGACTCACACTCAGGCTTGAAGAGGAATCACTCGATGCTGGCGCAGCAGGTGGACAAGCCGATCGCCGGATTGCTGAAGGACCTCAAACAGCGCGGCATGCTGGATGATACGCTGGTGGTGTTTGCGACCGAGTTTGGCCGCACACCGGGCACTCAGGGCAGCGATGGCCGTGATCACCATCCCTTTGGCTTCAGCGTGTGGATGGCGGGCGGAGGCATCAAGGGAGGCACGATTCACGGCGCCACGGATGAGCTCGGTTTTCATGCCGTGGACAGTCCTCATTACGTCACCGATGTGCATGCCACCATCATGCACCAGCTCGGCCTGGATCCACGCCGGTTGGAGGTGCCGGGACGGAAACGGTTGGAGCGCGATTTTGGCCAGGTGATCCGGCAGGTGCTGAGTTAGATGATGGGTGTTAGACGGCTGCGGCGAAAGAGTCTGCCGCTGGTGACGTAATTCAAGGGTCCCCGCAGCGAATCACCTCATGAATCCGACACTGCTCCAGCCCAGCCTCATGTCGGCCTTCAGTCCCATGCGCGGCGACCTGTTGCGGGTTGGCTCCACGCGGCGGGGCTTTTTGCAGACGGGCCTTGCAGGCTTGGCGGGCATTTCGCTGCCGGGACTGCTCCAGCAGCAGGCGCTGGCGATTGCGGCAGGGCAGGCGAAGCGCAAAACGAATGTGGTTCTGTTCTGGCTCTCTGGCGGCCCCAGCCACATCGACATGTGGGACCCCAAGCCGGAGGCACCTTCCGAAATTCGCGGCCCCTTCGGCCACATTTCCACCAAGGTTCCCGGCGTACATGTGTGCGAGCATTTGCCGCTGACGGCGAAGATCATGGACCGGCTCACGCTCATCCGCTCGGTCGATTGCAGCGCCAGCGACCACACGCCGATCACCATGCAGGCGGGCAATCCGCTGGCGCGGCGGACCAATGACGGCCGCGATGGCGGCGGCTATCCTTCCATGGGCTCCATCGCAGCGAAGTTTCGCGGAGCCAATGCCCCGGGCGTCCCAGGCTATGTTGCCCTGGCTGATTCATTGCCGGCTGACATCTGGGGCGCTGGCCATCTTGGCAATCCCTACCAGCCGGTGAGCGGCATCGACCTGGCAGGACGCCTCAAACTGGCGGAAGGGCTGACCATCGAACGTCTGGGCGATCGTCACGCACTTGCCGAACAGATGGACGACTGGAAGCGCAGCGTGGCTGCCAATGAGCAGATTGTGGCGGCTGATCAATACACGCAGCAAGCCTACGAGGTGCTGATGACCGGCCGTGCTCAACGGGCCTTCAACCTGGATGAAGAAACGCCGGCCATGCGTGATGCTTACGGTCGTGACAGCCTAGGCGAAAAGGCGCTGCTGGCGCGACGGCTCGTCGAGGCCGGGTCCACCTTTGTCACCGTCAGCGGTGCCTGGGGCTACTTTGATCATCATGGTGACAACGTGAAGTGGGGCGGCATCAAGAAGGGCCTCACGCCGCTGCTGCCTGCCGTGGATCGCACCTTGCATGCCATCGTCACGGATCTAGAGGCGCGAGGGCTGCTGGACAGCACATTGGTTTTGATGATGGGGGAATTTGGCCGCAGTCCAGTCATCAACAAGGAAGGCGGGCGCGACCACTGGCCGCGTGTCATGTCCATGGTGATGGCAGGCGGCGGCCTGCGGCACGGGCAAGTGATCGGAAGCACGGATCGCAAAGGCTATGACATTGACAGCCGACGCGTGGGCCCCTCAGATCTTGCCGCCACGGTGTTCCAACATCTCGGCATCGATCCGAATACCAACTGGATCAATCCTCAGGGCCGTCCCATTCCCATTGTCGCGGAAGGCGGCAAGGTGATTGAGGAACTGGTGGGATGATGTTTATGTGGAAGCTGGCCCTTCGACGGGTACGGCAGCAGCGATACAATCTCACGGCCATTCCCGCGCCATGCCTAACCTCTACGGTCAGCAACAAAGATCGTGTGCTCAGCGCGCCTCGCCTGCGGATAAGCTTTTGCGGCCACGGCTTCGACATTGAAGCCTGCTTTGAACAGTCGTTTGGCGAAAGCCTTATCATCGCTGGCGGACCAGAAAGCCACGCGACCCTTGGGTTTGAGGCCGCGGCTGATTACGGCGAAGCCTGGAGGATGATACAGCCGTGCGTTGCCATCCCGCACCATGGCCACGGGGCCATTGTCCACGTCCAGCAAGATGGCGTCATAAGTCTCCGCAGGGCTGCGTGCGATAACTTGGAATACATCCTCGACAAAGATCTGCACGCGAAGGTCATCAAGCAGCTTGCCGTTTACCTGGCCGAGAAATTCACGATTCCAGGCTATGACTTGAGGAAGCAATTCGGCGATGTGAACGACCGCCTCCTTGCCGACGAGCTCCAGCACACGCCGCAGCGAAAAGCCGAATCCAAGACCGCCTATGAGGACGCGTGGCGCAGAGCGTCCGCTTACCTTCTTGCATGCCAACTCCGCCAGTACCTTCTCAGACTCCCAAGCACTGGTTCCCATGAGCGGCTGGTTATTCAGCCGCAGATAAAACTGCCCGCTGCGCTCATGTAACGTGAGATCCGCGCCATCAGGCGTGAATGATTGCGCAAGTGTGACGAAAGGAGTCAACGGGGCTATTTCTTCTTCTGCTTTGCCCACCGCTTGCGCTGAGCTGCGGCAATCTTCTCGCGGGCTTCAGGCGACATCACGCGCTTTTTGGTGCGGGTGGCACCGGCGGCCCTCTTGGTATAAGTGCGCTTGGCCTTGGCTTCGCCCGAACCGCCCAGGACGGCTAATAACTCATTCTTGAGTATCTCGATTTCTTCCGAAATCTTGAGAGCTCGCTTCAAACGGTCAACGGAAGGGGTGTATGTGGCAGCCATGAAGCTTACCTTAGAGCGATTCGGCGACGATGGCAACTTAGATGACGAGACTGTGCAGTCACCGCAAAAACTGCACAAGTAATGGTGACGTGGCGCGTGATTTGTGCAGACTGGCCGCCTGCCGTCTTTTAAGGCATTCCCAGACATTCATTCATTCAATCATGAGCATTGAAATCAATCTCACTCAAAAAGTCGTCCTGATCACTGGTGCGTCCCAGGGCATTGGCGCGCAAATGGCGCGCACCTTTCATCGGGCGGGCGCAACGGTTTTCCTCAATCATCCCGATATTGGAACTACGCGCCAGGACGCGGATGCATTGGCAGCAGAACTGAATGTCAGTCGTACTGACAGCGCTATCGTCGTCGCCGCCGATGTAGCCAACGTGGAATCAGTGCAAGAAATGATGCAGGAACTGAAGCGTCGCACAGACGGCATCGACTTCTTGATCAACAACGCAGCGATCATTCGCGACCGCACTGTCGCCAAGATGTCGATGGATGAATGGCATGCGGTGATGAATGTGAACCTTTCAGGTGTCTTCCACTGTTGCAAATTTGGACTGGAAATCATGCGCGATGGCGGTGCGATTGTGAGCATGGGCAGCATCGCGGCCATCCAGGGTTTTTACGGGCAAGCCAACTACGCAGCGGCAAAAGCAGGCGTGCAGGCGATGATGCGGGTGGTCAGCCGTGAAGCCGCACGGCGTAACATTCGTGCCAATACCATCGCGCCGGGCGTGATCGAGACCTCCATGGCCGCGACGATCCCTGAGGCGGTGCGTGCGGAGATGATGAAGAACATTCCGCTCGCCCGTTTCGGTGCCACGGAAGACATTGCGCATGTGGCGCTGTTTCTATGTTCGCCGCTGGCGGCCTATGTGACTGGCCAGACTTTGGAAGTGAACGGGGGCTGGCGCGGATGAGGTCAGCTGCGAAGATTGTCACAGCGGCTGAAGCGGTCGCCGCGATCCCTAATGGGGCGACCGTGGCGGTGGGCGGCTTTGTTTGCACCGGCCATCCGGAGGCGCTCACCACCGCATTGGAAAAGCGTTTCCTTGAAAACGCCGCGCCGCGCGATCTTACCCTAGTGTACGCCGCAGGCCAGGGCGACCGTGCGGAGCGGGGTCTAAACCATCTCGCCTACGCAGGATTGTTGAAGCGCGTGGTCGGTGGTCATTGGAACCTCGCGCCAAAACTTGGCAAGCTGGCGCTGGCTAACGAGATCGAGGCTTACAACTTTCCGCAAGGAGTACTCTGCGTTTTGTTCCGCGAGATCGCGGCTAAGCGGCCCGGTATATTCACCAAAGTGGGACTCAATTCCTTCATCGATCCGCTGAACGGCGGAGGACGCTTGAATTCACGAACCACGGAACACCTGGTTGAACGCCACATGCTCGATGGAGAAGAGTGGCTTTGGTACCGTAGTTTTCCCATTCATGTGGGCCTTATCCGCGCCACCAGCGCTGACTCCAGAGGCAATCTTTCCATGGAGCGTGAAGGGATTGTGGGTGAAGTGCTGGCTATTGCGCAGGCAGCAAAAAATCATGGGGGCATTGTCATTGCGCAGGTGGAGCGCATGGTGGATGGGATTGATGACCCGAAGTCTGTGCGCGTGCCCGGCGTGCTGGTCGATTATGTGGTCGTTGCGGAATCCGAGCATCACGGCCAGACGTTTGGTGAGGACTTTAACGTAGCCTATGTGACTTCGGGTACGGGCGGCAGCGTGCCTCCGCCGCTGGGTTTTTCGGAGCGCAAGATCATTGGCCGGCGTGCCCTGATGGAGATTCAGCGCGGTGAGATTGTGAACCTTGGCATCGGACTGCCAGAAGCCGTGGCGGCAGTCGCGGCAGAGACTGGACGTTTTGAAGAGTTCACTCTCACGGTGGAGAGCGGACCCATAGGCGGTGTGCCCGCCTCCGGTCTTAACTTTGGTTGCAGCAGTTATCCCGAGGCAATTGTAGATCAGCCCTCGCAGTTTGATTTCTATGACGGCGGGGGCCTGGATATCGCTGTGCTGGGTGCCGTGGAAGTGGACGCGGAGGGGAGTGTGAACGTGAGCTCTTTCGCTGGTCGCTTCGCCGGTGTGGGCGGCTTCTTGAACATCACAGAGAGCGCCCGACGGCTGGTGTTTTGCTGCACCTTCACGGCGGGCAATCTGGAAGTTGCCATTGATGAAAATGGCTTGCGCATCGTGAAGGAGGGGAAGCATCCAAAGTTTGTGAATCGCGTGCAGCAGGTCTGTTTCCACGGCCCCTCCGCGCTCGCTAAAGGACAGCGAGTGCTTTACGTCACGGAGCGCGCGGTGTTTGAACTCACGGCCGAAGGCCTTGTGCTGCGTGAAGTTGCGCCAGGCATTGATCTTGCAAAAGATGTACTGTCATTGATGGAGTTTGCCCCTGTTTGCTGCGAGCCCTCACTCATGCCCGCCGATTGCTTCATCCTTTCCTGACATGCACTATCAGCAACCTACCTATCTTGTGGCGGCGCGGCGTTCCGCGATTGGCCGTTTCGGCGGTGGCTTCAATTCCCTTGCACCCACGGACCTTGCCCTGGCTGTGGCGGAAGCCATCGTTCCCGGAGCATTGAAGTCAGTGATTGATCAGGTGATTCTGGGGCAGGTGATCCAGGCGGCCAGCGGCATGAATGTGGCGCGTCAGCTTGGCCTTCGGCTGGGCGTGCCGCAATCTTCCCCGGCTTTTACGGTGAACATGGCCTGTGCTTCGGGCTTGAAGGCCGTGGCCCTTGCCGCCGATGCTATTGCGGCGGGCGAGGGGTCGTTGATGCTGGCGGGCGGTGTGGAATGCATGAGTCGCGCACCGCATTACGCGACGGATTTGCGCTGGGGCAGGAAGCTCGGGGACAGTGCCATGGTGGATGCGATCTCGCATGATGGCCTGAGTGATCCAGTGTTAAAGATTGGCATGGGTGAAACCGCTGAGCGCATCGCCGATTTGCTGAACATCAACCGTGCGGACCAGGATGCGTTTGCATTGGCAAGCCAGCAGCGCGCCACCGCTAGCCAGGAAGTGTTTCGACGCGAGATCGTCGCCATCAAAACGCGCGACGGCGAGATCGCAACCGATGAGCATCCGCGCGCCGATACCACGCTCGAAAAACTCTCGCAGCTCAAGCCCGCCTTCCGCCCCACTGGCACGGTCACCGCCGGCAATGCCTCTGGCATCAATGACGGAGCGGCTCTGGTGCTCGTCGCTAGTGAAGCAGCGATGAAGCAACACTCTTTGCAACCGCGCGCCCGCATAGTGGCATCCACCGCGGTTGGCTGTGACCCTGCCACGATGGGTCTTGGGCCAGTGGGCGCTATCCGCCGCTTGTGCGAAGAAACCGGCTGGAAGCTGGATGAGGTGGATGCGATTGAAATCAACGAAGCCTTCGCCGTGCAGGCGCTCGGATGTGCCAGAGAACTGGGACTCGACCTTAACAAGCTCAATCAGCGAGGTGGCGGCATCGCGCTTGGTCACCCGATTGGATGCAGCGGTGCGCGTGTGCTCGTTACGCTGCTGCATCTGATGGAGGACTTGAACCTCAAGCGCGGCATTGCCTCACTCTGCGTTGGCGGCGGCATGGGCATTGCAATGGCAATTGAGCGGTGAAGCTGAATCAGGCCCGCTTACGCCGACGAGCGGTGAAGAAGGCTAACAAGCCCCATGCACCCAATCCCAGGCCGAAGACCGTAGCCTGGGTGGTCTTGCCTTCGGCCCATTCCTGCTTCAGCGGCAGATCGAGCACAGCATGATCCTTGAGCTTGCGAAAATGCCACGTCTCGCCACTGCTCGGAACCTCCACCTGTAGCGAATGCCGGCCGGTGGGACGAAGCTGGTTCACTGCCTGCGTGGTGGGGTTTCTATTGTCATCAGCTGCAGCTGCTTTCAAGCCTTCTATAGCCGCTCTGTTGGCGACCCCATCAGCCCAGCCTCCCATTAATTGACCGGGAGGTGGTGGAGGCGCAGCGGGGGCGGGAAGGGAAAGGCGCGCTGCGGGAGCTCCAGCACCCAATTGCTTCCGGGCCCTATCAGCCCCTTCGGCAATGAGGGCATCGGCTGTTTCTGGAGCGGGCTTTGAGGACGTGATTCCGCCTACTCCCTTGAGCGAAATAGCTCCCGAGTCAGAGCGCAGCCCTTTCGCCGCAAAGGGATCTGCGACTCCACCAAGGACATCTCTGCCCACTCTGCCGACGGAAATGTTGTCAGCAATTTGCGGCAAGGAGTTCAGACCGCCGTTGTTATTGTAGGCGCGAGCATTGGAGGTCGCCCCGAATGCATTCAGATTGTTGGTGGCGACGGTTCCAGCAATTGAGGATTGGGAGAAGTTGCTTATTGAAGAGTTGGAAGCGACGCCCTGAAACATACTGCCACTTCCAGCCATGATGCCCATAGCACCGGAGGTGATCACAGAGCCTGAAATGGTCATCTGGCCCCCCGTGCTCAGGGTTCCGCCATTCACGGTGGTGCTGCCAGTAAAGGTATTGCTGCCAGTTAAGGTCAGGGTGCCAGCATCCGCTTTAAAAAAGTTGTTGTTCACCGCCACGTTGTCATTGAGGCCAGTCGTCTGGGACAAGATTTGCTCCCTATCGCCAAGCTGCAGCTCCAGTTGCTTGGCTTTCTGCATCTTGCTGTTCAATTCGATACGTCCCTGGGTTTGAGCATCGCCAGTTAGACGGGCAAGCTCTTTGGCCTTCTCCTGTACGTCGCCGACAAGGCCTTGATACTCCGCGTAGCGGCCATTGAGCTCCGCCGCCGTGTTAGCGGGTTTTGCCGATGCTGATGCCGTGAAATTGGCTGACCAGCCATTGGCTGTTACGGAAGCGACTTTATTGCTGTTGAACACCGGCTGGGCGATGCGGTTTTCATTGAGGACGGTCACTTGCTTGCTAAGCTCCTCCTTCACTTTGGAAAGGTCGCCGTCCAGCTTGCTCGCATACTTCTCTGCCTGCTTCGACTCGCTCTTGGTGGCGTACTCGTCGTAGCTGTAGCGGCTTTTGGATTTGCTCTCCACCTGCTGAGTGACCTCTTCGATTTGCTTGTTTAGCTTGTCGGCCTCCTTCAGCGCTTTGTCATTGAAGTAGCCGTCGTTGCTGGATCTCATCACGCGGTTGAGGCGGCTTAAGTCGCTCATCCAGCTTTGCAGTTTTTCGATCTGGCGGCCCTCCTCCGCAATGGGTTCCATGTTGCCAAAGGTATCGCGCAGGGTGTCATCAATCGTCCATCCCTTGGGCAGGCTGGCGGTCCATACCGTGCGCTCAGCGGAGAGTCCCACGAGATCTGGATCATCCAGCTTTACCCGCTTGGAAAGGCCACTGCCCTTGATGCGGTACACCAGCCGGATTTCCATGCTGCGCTCGCCGGCCTGCGTCTGGATGAGTGGGATGAGACGCACGCGCTTGCCATCACGCTTTTCTTCATCCGCACGCACGGCCTCGCCGCCCACATTCACGGCGATGAGCTCGGCCTTCTCCGGAAGGATCACGGGAAGGAATTGCAGCGACCGATTGCTGATGGAATATACGACAGTGTCCCAGCGTTCACCATCGGGGCGAAGCACAGTGGTGATATCGGCCAGCGTGACAATGGCCGCATTGCCGCTGGTGGCCTGCAACTGGGTGAAGGCCACCTTCAGCCCGCCGGTGACGAGGCCCTGATAAAACTGCGGCCGTGTAAGCACATCCGGCACGTAGGGCAGGGCGTCTTTGGCGCAGGCATCCACGCCATCGGACTGCAAGGTCTTGGTCTCGCGATTGGAGGAGTTGTCGAGCACGAACCAGCGCCGCAGGCGTTCCACATCGTTAACTTCGACAAAGGGGATGGCCAGCTCCGCATCGGTGAGCGGGAGTTGCATGTCAAAGGTCAGCGCAGCGCGGCCCAGCAGACCACCCTGGCTCTGGAAGGTGCATTCATACTCGCGCAGATTGCCGCTGACGCGTGACTGCACATCGCGCAACTGGTCACCGGTGACCGTGGCCTCCGGCAAGCCTTTGGGCAGGCGCACTACGAGCCGCTTCAAGGCGCCCTGTTCCACGATCAGACCGATCTGCTGGGAGATCAGGACGCCTTTGTCGGTGGCCTGGGTTAGCAGGATGGCATCGGCGGAGAAGCGCGAGGGCAGGTC
>JAQGPI010000637.1 GCA_028293175.1 Verrucomicrobiaceae bacterium
GCCATCGGAGGAATCGTTGGTCACTAGGGCCCATTCGCCGCCATTGGCGAGTGTTTGATCCACCTTGAAAGCCCAGATGTAGGCCTGTTCGCCTTCAGCGAAGGTGTAGGGGGAAAGGTAGGTGGAGGTGCCGTCGCTGTTGAGTGTGGCCGTGGAGGAGAAGAGCCCTTCGGCGGAGTTCCAGCCGCTGGAGGCGGGAGCCGCAGCCTGATCGAAGACCTTCCAATTGGGCAGCCACTGGCTCATGTTGGAGGCATCGGGAGTGAAGCCGGTGCCGAAGGAGCCGAGCTGGAAGACGACATCATCGCCGAGTGATCCGCCTGCGCTGTAGAGCAGAGTGTCATCGACCGCGCTGCCCCAATTGATGCTACGGGCGTGGCTGCTGACGGCTGTCCCGAGGAGAAGGGAGGCGGCGATGGCGAGCGCTTTGAGGTTGGGCCTGAAGGTCATAACGCGAAGGAGTCTAGCGGTTGAAGAAAGGGGCAGGGGAGAAGGAGGGGTGATCATGGCGTCCAAGGGAGGGGTTGGACCCAGTTGCTCTTGCCTGCGATGGACTGGATGAAGCGGGCGCGCAGCGACTTGAAGAGCGGCAGCGCATCTTCATTGGTCAGCGTTGCATTGCTCATGCCTGTCAGGTACTGGCGACCCCCGGCATTGAGTTCGAAGTGGCTGATGTAGGCTTCCTTGCCGGGAGTGTCATCGCCCTCCCAGAAAGTGACCTTATCGGCATGCAGCGGGTTGCCGCCGCCGGTGAAACCATTGGGAACTGTCAGCGTGAGGCTGGTAGCAGACTGATCCATCGGCCAGCCATTGGAGATCATGTTCGGCCCCACCTTGATCGGACAGGCGAGCACGTTTTGACGCACCTGACCGGACTGGACGAGGTTCACTGGAGCAAACTTCGGATGGATGTAAACGCCCTGGGTGTTGTCCAGCGTTCTCACGCCCACATCGTTGAAGGTGGCATTGGCCGTGTCCACCCACTTCGGATTGCCAGCGTTGTTGAACAACCAGTAGATCGCATAAGCGCCAGTGCCTGGGGTGCTGATGAGGATGCGATCAGCAGAGACCGCAGCATTGGTGGAGTGGAACTTCGCAGGCGGGAAGACTTCCTTTAACGTGATGTGCTGGCGCAAAGCGATGTGATCAGCGGCTAGGTTGGCAGGCAGGGTAGGCTGAGTGTTCAGCGGGCTGGCAAGGTCGATGGCGAGGGTACTGGCGGTGCTGTTGGCTTCGTCAACTTCCCAGCGCTGGCCTGCGTTGTCGCCGCTGACCACTTCGATGAAGTACTGTTTGGTGGCCACAAACATGGCCGAGATGCTTTCGCCGCCCGCCGCTGTCGTTACGTCAAGAATGTTGCCGGCGGCACCATCGACCGTACCGGAGAAGATAGGGCAGATGAGGAATGGATCGCCACAGCTCTGGCAGCCAATCGAGAGAGCACGGGTGGACCAGCCAGAGGTGTGGGTGCGGACGGCGGTGCCGGAACTGCTCTGAGTCACCTTCACCCGCACGAATCCCTTGCCGCCTGCGAGAGCGGGGATCTGGGCGAGGTTCTGGTACATGGCGGACTCGGTGCCGTCGCCGTTGTCCATCACCATCGGCGAGATGGTCTGGATCGAAGTCCAGCCGCCGCCATTGGCCGTGCTCAGGCTGAGGTCGCTGATGTATTCCAGCTCATAGGTGATGCCGATGGCACCGACCACGCGATGGACCATCGCATCAATGGTGCCATTGGCATTCACGACCACGTCCAGCGGGCACATTTCATTGACACCGCTCGAAGGATTCATGCAGAAAGCGAACTCTTCCAGGTTGGTGTAGTCGTCGCCGTCTGGATTGTCAGTGGTGGCGTTCTGTCCGCCGAGAGGATTGCGGGTCTGCCAGCCGGTGAAGCTCACCGGGCAGCCGGTGCGCAGCAGCGGGATATTATTGTATAGGACACGTGGATCGCCCGATTGCAGGGTGAAGGTGAGGTACCATGTGTTGGCCACGGCACTGAAGTCTTGCAAATCCGTGCCTGCCAAGTTCACGTTGCTGCCCACGGTGACGGGGTCAGGCTGGCCATTGGGTACCAGCGGTGAAGGATTGGCTGGGCGGCTTGGGTCAAGGGTGTAGCCGGGGGGGACAGTGACAGTCATCACGTAGTCGCCCGCCACCCCATTGGTCAGCCAGGCATACTCACCATTGCTGCCATCAAGGATGATGTTGGTGGCGCCGCCGAGGGGAACGGAGGAGATGGTGATGCTGCCGCCAGGGATGACCGCACCCGTTTCCGTATCGTAGAACCAGCCCTGAGGGTCAGCGAACTCAAGGAAGTCGTTGCCGTTGCTGCCAGCGCCAGCCAATGTCACAGGGATGCTGCGGTCGTTGTTGCCGTCCTTGTCATTGGTCTTTTGCACCCCGGCATTCGGCGGCGATTCCACAAGAACATAGTTGCCATTGGGATAGCCGGTGAACTTGTAAATGCCGTCATTGCCGGTGACCTGGGTGTCCAGCAAGGTGTCAGTGCCCGGCTCATAGAGGCCGTTGCCATTGGTATCGGCGTACAGCTTCACGGTGAAGTTGCTCAGCGGCCTGTCGGCATCCAGGAAGCTTCCGTTGCGGTCGCTGTCGAAGCGCACCTGGCCGCCAATGGAGTACAGCGAGGAAGGCTGGAAGCCATCAATGCCGCCAGGGGTGGTGGCATTGGCCACAGCGACCACTGTGGTAGGATCATCGCCTTCAGTCTGGGTGAAACCCGAGGCAAACACAGCGGTGAAATCAAGATCGGTGGTGGTGACCTTGACCGTGGTGGACCCCGGAGGTACGGAGGCCGTCCAGTTGCCATTCCCGTTGGTGCTTACTGTCTGTGGATCGCCGTTAGAATCAGTGATGACGACATCCACGTTCACCAGATTAGGCTCGCTGCCGTCTTGCGTCCCGTTGCCATTGCTGTCCACATAGAGATGGCCGGTGAGGATGGCGGGGATGAAGTAGCCGTCATTGCCAGCAGAGGTATCAACATTGCCCACGGCCATTACGGTAGTAGGGTCAGTGCCTTCCGTTTGCACATAGCCTCCGGGCACTGAATTGGTGAAAGAAACGCCAGCGGTGTCCACCTTGGCGGTTGTCGATCCCGGAGGCACGATGGCGCTCCAATCGCCGAGGCTATTGGTGGTCACCGTCTGGATGGCACCGGCAGAGTCGGTGACAGTCACATCGATGTTAGGCAGGTTCGGCTCAATGCCGTCCTGGATGCCATTGCCATTGGTATCCATGTATAAGTGGCCTGAGACAAGGGCGGCGATGTAGTAGCCGTTATTGCTGGCCAAGGTATTCGCATTCGCCACGGCGTTGAACACGTACGGGTTGGTGCCCTGTGTCTGAGTGGCACCGGCGGGGAAGTCCGTATCAGATTCATCGACGCTGGCGGTTGTCGTGCCGGGTGGCACGGAGGCGGTCCAGTTGCCACTTGCATTGCTGCTGACGGTCTGTTGCACACTGTTGGAATCC
>JAQGPI010000516.1 GCA_028293175.1 Verrucomicrobiaceae bacterium
GATATGCAGTACGCTGCCGTAAATAAGGGCGTGGCCGTGATCAGGAGCACCCTCCGGACCGTGACGCAGCACAGGGTTCGCCGGATGCTTGTCGGCCTGCACCATCGTGAGTTTCAGGTTGTGCTGCCATGGAATGCTTTGCTGATCGAAGGCAAAGAGCACTCGTTCGTCCGCTCGCGTCTGAGGTGTGGAAAACACTAGCAACACAGCGAGGAAAAGGAAGCGATGATGAATCATGATGGCAGGGTGTTGGATATTCGTCTGGCGGCAGTCTTCTTTCAAAACGAAGCCAACGAAGCCTCTGCTTCTGGTTTTTTTAAATATCAATCAGCGGCGCCGCTTCGGCTTCACCAAGGCCAGCAGCAAACCGCTGATCAATACGCCCACAACAGAGCCCATGAGCAGGATGCTCAAGTCCACCTGCCGCTCCTTTAGCGAGCCGCCGAGATAGGCAGCGATTCCACCGATGCAGCAACTGAAGAAATTGAGAATGCCGTAGCCCGTAGCCCGTGGCCCGGTGCTGCGGCTCCGCCACTTGGCAAAGAATGGGCATCATGTTCGAATCCGAGCAGCCACGAGAGAAGCCAAAGACAATGAAGCAGATGATGGCGATCCACAGTGTCTCCGTATGCAAGGTGAGGAACACAAACGGCGAGGCCAGGTGAGCGCAATCATTCGCACCCATGCGCGGCTACGAAGCTAGGTGCGGCTCCAGTGATCCGCCCAGCCCCCACCTACCAGCACGCCGATGAAGGCGGCCACCTGCATATAGACGTTGGCCGTGAAGCCTGCCTCTGTGTGGCTCAAATGGTAGTGCTCGCGCAAGAAGGTAGGCATCCAGGTGGTGAAGGCCCGGCCGGCGAAACCGAGAAGCCCCCCGGTGAATCAGCGTGACCTGAGAGTGTGTGCATAAGCACAACCGCGCGCTGAGATACAGCGCGCGATCTAAAGACTACCGGCGACGCCGGACGGAAGACTTGCCGGTGCGCATGACGCTGCGCGCATGGCTTTCGTCTTCCAGAATGGTCGTGTAGGTGTACTTGAAATCAGGCTGCTTGCGGCGTTCAATCTTGCGCTTGATCAGCGTTTCGATGGCTTCCACCTGCTTCATTTCATCAGCCGCGAAGAGAGTGAAGGCGTCGCCTTCCTTCTGTGCGCGACCGGTACGGCCAATGCGATGGACGTAGTCCTCTGGGTTGTCAGGCACGCAGTAGTTAATCACGTGCGTCACGCCGCTGATGTCGAGGCCGCGGGCAGCCAGATCGGTGGCCACAATGACTTCGCACTGGCCTTCACGGAAGGCCTTGAGCGCCTTCTCACGGTCGCGCTGCGGAATGTCGCCATGCATGATTGCGCAGGTGTATTCGCCCATCGACTGGAGATTCGCGTAGAGCTTGTCGGCCTGCACCTTGGTGCGCGTGAAGATCATTACGCTGGTGAAGTGCGTCGATTTCAAGATCGAGAGGAGCAGTTCCTCGCGCTGATCGCCAGCCACGGGATAAAGGTAATGGCTGACGGTTTCCGCAGGGGAGAAGCGCAGACCGATCTCGATGGAAACAGGGTCCTTGAGTGCCCAATCAGCCAGCGATTTGATCTGCGGCGGCATGGTGGCGCTGAAGAAAAGCGTCTGGCGCGACTTCGGTGTCTTTTCCACGATGCGCTGCACATCCGGCAGGAAGCCCATGTCTAGCATGCGGTCCACTTCATCAAGGATCACCACTTCGATGGTGTCGAGAGAAAGGGTGCCGTCGCCCATGAAATCAAGCAAGCGGCCAGGGGTGGCAACCAGGATGTCCACGCCCTTTTCAATGCCTTCGCGCTGTTTGCCGTAGCCGACGCCGCCATGCACCAGCAGGGTGCGGATGCCGGTGTGCTTACCCAGCTTTTCAAAGGCTTCGACCACCTGGGCGGCGAGTTCGCGGGTAGGCTCAAGGATGAGGCAGCGGATGCCGCCCGGAGCGCCGAGACGCGTCAGGGTGGGCAGGCCAAAAGCGGCCGTTTTGCCGGTGCCAGTCTGGGAGGCACCCACGACATCCTTGCCTTCAAGAATGACTGGAATGGCCTTGGATTGAATTTCCGTGGGGCTGCCGTAGCCAAGGTCGCGCACGCTGGCGAGAACGGCGGGGGACAGGCCGAGGGCTTCGAACTCTTCCGGGTAGGGACCTTCCGGCACCGGCGGAGGTGGAGGGGCGGCTTCGGCTGCAAAACGTGTGGTCGGGCGCACTTCCCGCTCCTCATTGGCCAGGCGCTGCGGGCCACGGCCTCTGCCGCCGGCTCCACCACCACCACCGCCGCCACGACGATCACCACCGCGTTCTGGACGACGGTCGCTGCTGCTGCGTTCGCCTCCACTGCGTTCGCCCTGGGGCTTGCTGCCTTCACGGTTGCCATCGCCTTCACGGCGTTCCGTGCGCTCAGGCCGGTGCTCGCGCTCGCGGCGTGGTTCACGCGGCTTACCTTCCTGGCGCGGGCTGCGTTCCTTGGCAGCGTGCTCACGCGCAGCTTCAGGGAACATCGCATCGCGGGCTGCCTTCGGGTGCTCACCCTTCTCAGTCGCCGTCTTGGCAGAGGCTTTCTTCTTTTTACCCAGGCCGATGACCTTGCTGATCTTGGCTTTCAACCGGCTGATCAGCGAAGGCTTCTTTTCCTTCTTCGCGGGTGGAGGGGATTCTTTACGTGACTCGTGGCTTGACATGTTATGTCTATCTCATGCCGCAGGGCAGCGGGGAATGCAAACGGCATCATTTGGCCACGGCCGCCCACAGCGGCGGACCTAACACCAGCAAGCCGATCACTGATGCGCCCGCTGCGGCACAAAGGACGGCTGCTGCACCCGCATCCTTAGCGTGGCCTATCAAAGGGCAGTGCTCGGAGGTGACAAAGTCCCCCAGGCATTCCAGGGCGGTATTCACTGCTTCCATGCTCCACACACCGGTCATGGCCACGACCAGCCAGCACCAGTCATGAGCATCCAGGCGAAGCCACGCGCCGAGGACGATCACGATCACCGAAACCACGGCGTGAATGCGTGCGTTACGTTGAGTGCGCAACAGGTAGGCAAGGCCTGCGAAGGCGAAGCGGAGAGCCTTGCGCCACTTTCTCATCAGCGGCTGAGTTCGTTTTGACCGACCAATTTGAACCCTGAGCTGTTGAGGGCATCTGCCGCCACTTCGCGGTCATCCACATGCAGCACCAGCAGCGGCCAGTTGCCAACACGGGTCATCATCGGGTAGCTAAACTGAATATTAATTTCCGCCGTGAGCAAGGCCGCAAGGCAGAGGGCGAGATTGTGCGCCCCCTCACGGATCTCCACCACCAGCACCTTGCAATCCGCATGCGGAATGCCCTTTTCCATGAAGAGGGTGATGGCGCTCTCGGGATCGCTAAGGACCAGCCGGGCAAAGGTGAGCTCAGTGGTCTCCTGCATGCTCAGGCCCAGGACCTCGATCTTGTGATCGTTGAGCAGTTTCACCAGCGCCATGAAGGTGCCTACCCGGTTGTGCAGGAACACGGAAAGCTGCATCACCGGCGTGGCGGTGGGAATGGGGATTTCGGTGACGGCTTCTGCCTCGTTCAGATTCATTGGGAGATCTCCATGAGTGGTTTCATGCGGATCAGCCAAAAGGACCGCCACCGGCTGCGGAGCGTTCGTCCGTCATGAGCACCACGCGCAGTGGCACGGAGGTGATTTCATCTTCATCGCGCTCCACCACGAAGCGATAGAGGCCGGGCTTCTCGAACTTCAGCCGCTGGAAATTCAACACCACGTTGCGGGTGATGAAGGGCGGGGAACCGGGCGGGAAGGTGGCATCCATCGGCACCTTGCAGGGCGGCATGATGTCCTCATCCTCGGGCCCCAGGGCGCGGATGACGAGGTCAAAATTGCCGTGATCCTCGGGATCGAAGACCAGTCGCAACGTGAACGAGCACTGCGGATGGGCAACAGGGAACTCCCGCGTACACAGGGTGTCGAAGGCTCCCATGATGGAAAGCTTGCCCTGATAATCGGCTGCGAAGTCACAGATGGTGGCGAGAAGGATTTGCACGGTCTAATGTGCGGCATCGTGGCGGCGTCTCAAGGCCCAAAAGCGGGCTACTTCTTTCCCAGGCGGTACAGGGCTTTGTCGGTTCGGATGATGAGAGCGCCCTCCACAGCGGCGGGACTTCCCAGGATGGAACCATCTAGCAGGTTCTTCGCCAGAACCTCAAATTTCTGGCCGCGCTTCAGCACGCTGGTGGTTCCTTCGCGGCTGCAAACATAGATGCGGCCCGCGCCAAACATGGGCGACGAGGTAAACTTTCCGCCCAGTCGCTCACGGAAATAATCCTGGCCGGTGCGTGCGTTCACGCAGCTAAAAATGCCGCCGTCACTCACATAATACAGCTCCTCACCCACCAGCAGCGGCGAGGAAATGCTGGGACCGTTCTTGCTGTTGTGCCAGACGACCTCGGGCGTGGTGACGCCTTCCGTCTTCAAGGCAAACACCTCGGATTTCATGAACGAGGTGCTGAAAAACACCATTCCCAACCCGGCCACGGGTCGTGGTGCCATGCTGAAGCCGAGCTGACCATAGGGGACCTTCCATAACTCCTTGCCGGTCGCCGGATCATAGCCATATACCCAGTCCGCACCGGTGGAGACCATCACCGGCTTGCCGTTGATGTCGATGATCAGCGGCGTGCCGTAGGCCTTCTTGTATTGCGGATTGCTGTGCATTTCGCCCGTGCGGTCGGTCTTCCAGGCAAGCTTGCCGGTGTGCTTGTCCAGGGCACAGACGAACTGTTTGTCGCTGCCGTCGCAATGGAAAATGAGCAAGTCCTTCCACAGCACCGGCGAGCTACCTGGGCCGTTCTCGTGCATGATCCGCGTATCCGTGTTGCGCCACAGCACGCTGCCGCTGGTGGTATCCACACAGGCGGTGCCAAAGGTGCCGAAGTGCGCGTACAGGCTGCCGTTCTCAATCACCGGGGTGGGGGAGGCGTAGCTGTTAAGTTCATGAACCCATTGCGGGTTGGCCTCGTGCAGCACTTCTTCATTATGCACTAGCTCGCCCGTGGTGAGATCGACGGCCAGCACCCGCAGGCTCACCGAAGCGAGGAAGGTGAGCGGCTGACCGCTCTTGTTTTCTTTCTCCCTTTTCGCCGCATCGTCCTTTGAGGCCGCCGTCTCGAGGGCCGTGGTCATCCACACCTTGTTCTCGGAGATCACGGGCGAAGACCAGCCGCGCCCTGGCAGCTCGCGTTTCCAGGCGACGTTTTCCGTCTCGCTCCAGGTCAGTGGCAGGCCCTTTACCTCGGCATGGCCTTGCCCGTCCGGCCCGCGCCATTGCGGCCAGTCGGCGGCGTGAAGAATGAGCGGAGCGGCGGCGAGCAGACTGAGGATGGCGCGGTGCATGATTGCCTTACTTGTCAGCCATCACCTTGCCATTGCCGAGAAGATTCGAGCCAATCATATTGTCGGTACCGCCAGTGATCTTCAGCGAAGGCTCCTTGCTGCGCACATCTTCCGCACGGTCATCGCGCACGATACAGTCCGAAAGCAGGCTCTGCTTCACGTTCTCCAGCAGGATGCCGACGCCATCGCTGTCGAAGATGGAGTTGTGGGCGATGTTCAGGCGTGAGCAGTCGCTGATATCGAGCGCCGCGCGCTGGCGCATCACACCGCTGACCACGTTGCCCTGGATCATGCATTCGCTGCATCCCTTGAAGACGATGCCGTTGTTTTCCGCCGCATTGAAGCCGTTGACGGCATAGCGCGGGTTGCGGTCAAAATTGTTGTTGGCCACCACGATGTGGCTGCTGTTTTCCACCACGAGATCATGCTGGAAGCCTTCCCAAAAGGTGTTGCCGGTGACCGTGATGCCGCGCGAGTTCTTGATTTCGACATTGAGCTGGATGTCGCTGAACACATTGGCCGTGATGGTTACGTTGCCTTCGCGAGTGTTCTTTTCGCCCGTGCGCTTTTCCAGCGAGGGATCAGCGCCAGCGCCTTCGATACGGATGTTGGCGCAGCCGGGTGCTTTGCTGGAGTGTTGGAGCGTGCAGCCGGTGATGGTCACTTCGCCGATGCTGCCACCGGTGGAATCCAGCCAGATGTTAGCCGTGGGCGGCGAATCAGCGCTCATGTTGCCTTCGATGTCGCAGGTGCCGATTTGCACATTGCGCACATTTCCGCCGTGGTTCACCACGCCGCCGCCCTTGCAGTAGCTGATGTGAGTGCCCACGATGATGCTTTGGTGCAGGTTCACGTTGTCGTAAAAAACGCCGATGCCACGGTTGTTATAGAAGTGGCAGTCCGTAACGATGAAGTTGCGGTTGAGCTTGGTGAGATGCACGCAATGACGACAATCACGCACGGTGGTTCGGCTCACGGTAAGCTGCATGGTGCCGGTGGCTTCGATGCCATCGGCTTCTTCGTGAGCACCGATAATCTCGACCGCATCCACCATGGGCGTGCGCTGTTTGTCGTACACATTGGGCTTCACTGTTGATGGGGCCGCTGAGCCCTCGTGGGTGCCGACAAAATGAATCGCCGGACCGGCGGCGCTCATGATGAGCCGTGATACACCATGACCGTTGAAGCTGGTGTAGCCGGTTTTGTCGAGGTCCACGATCAGCGTCTTGGTGAGCAAGTAACTGCCCTTGGGCAGTTCGATGTCACCTACGCCAGAGTCGATGAGCTGCTGAAGGACAGCGGTGGCGTCGGTCTTGCCATCCGCCACGCTGGCGAGATCGGCGGAGCGGGCGGTGGTGACACCGAGGGCGAGGAGGAGAGCGAGAGTTCGGATGTTCATGCGAGCGCAACACTACGTGCGTAAAAAGGCCCATCCTTCCGATCTCCGATAAATGCGCCCGGACGAAAAAGCTTGTTTCATTCACGTCCTCAGTTTCAATCGTGAGACTATTCCTGAGAGGAAGTCCTGGTAATTGCTACTGTTTAGGAGAATCATTCCAATTAGTCTTATGTCTGCGCATCTTACGAAACTGATTCCCTTCGCTTCGTTAGCCGTTGGGTTCGCCCTCGGGCACCTTTGGAGCAAGCCCAGCGCACCGTCCACTTTGGCCATTGCAGAAGCCAAAGGCAGTGGCGGCGGTATGGGCCCTAGCCTGATCTCTACGCCACCGGCAGCGATAAAGCAGGGCAACACGTCTCTATCAGAGTGGGAGGGATTAAACGAAACCCTTTCCAACCGCGTGAAGCGGTTGACGGCAAAAATGAGCAGAGCGGAGATTGAAGCAGAAATGCGGAAACTCGCGGCTCAACCTTACTCGGAAACCGCCCGTAGCCTGAAGACTGAGTTGATGCGGGCATGGGCCCGGCTGGATGTGGAGTCAGCCTGGAAATACGCGCTGGAACAGACCAAACCTTATGACAGACAGTACCTGCTGGAGGCTGTCGCGGGCGAGCTTGCGAAAACGCAGCCTCAGCAGGCTTTACAAAAAGCGCTGGCACTAGATTCACCCGCTCTCAGGAAGAATGCGCTGAGAAAGGTGTTCGAGGATTGGACGCAGGCCGATCCCAGGGCTGCAATCAGCTACTGGAACAGCCACACGGAACTGCCCTCGGATCTCATGGGGATGAGCATGGCATTTGGCGCTCTGTCGCGCACTCAACCCGCCTTGGCAGCCGAATTGGCTCTGACTTGCCGCAGCACGGGCTTCATGTCTTCCGAACTGACAGGGGCTCTGCGTCCCTGGGCGGAAAGAGATCCGGGCGCGGTGGCAAGGTGGGCCGAGTCGGTGACGGACCCGGCCCTTCGCGACAAAGCCCTGGCCGCAGC
>JAQGPI010000526.1 GCA_028293175.1 Verrucomicrobiaceae bacterium
ATATGAAGCTGGCATGGCCAGTCGATCTGGTTAGCAATGACGTCACGTGTGGCCTGACAGCGCTCATGGTCTCCGGCCTTATGCGCACGCGGCCCGTCCAACGAGACATACACACACAGGGGACGCAGCCCGCGAAGCACGTTGATGAGCCCGGTCATCAAATCCGGCCGGTTGTAACCTAGCAGTAAAATGGGGACTTCTAGGCCTGGCTTCATGAGGGGGAATGTTGAGACTGAAACCGCGGCATGTAGTACTGAATTCTCTCACTCACTGTCAGAGCTTGTGGACTACCCTGGTGGTGTGCGCATGAACTGGCTATGTCCTGCTCTATTGAAGCAGTCTCCAGCCAATCTTGAACACCTGGGAACGGGTATGTGAACATCAAAGTCGGAACTCATGTTTTTATTGGCACTCCGCTGATAGCCCGTCAACATCTGAAGACGGCCGCGGTGGGCCCCTGTCGAAACTGAAACACCTGCCAACGGCCACGAGTCCACCCCTGGCTAACGTGCGGTCATGGCTTGTCCCGATAGTACACGGCCATGGGACGAGCGGGGGCCACTATGTCATCGGACAACAGCCATTCCTTGGCGGCAACGGCAAAAGCCTCCGGCCCGTCATCGGCATGGAGATCCAGCCATTCGGCAAAGACTGTGACACGATAGACCCCTAGGCAGAGCAAGCTCCAAGCATCGCACGATTGCCATATGGCATCGGCTTGCCATTGGCTGCGTGTGCGCTCGGAAAGTGCCTCCCCGCAAATTACGCCCAGGTCATTCGTCAGCCACACCCCGTGCCGGGCACCTCTGGAAGGGTTTAGTTGGAGGGCCTCAAGAAGGCTGCTGTGAAAACGGTCCAGATGCTCGATCCGCGAGTTTCTGAACGCCACATAAGGGGTGGTGGCCTTCTTTAGCACCACAGCCAACTCAGTACGCCAGTCCGCGCCCAGCGCAATCTCTACAGCATCGGGAATGGGCCGGGAGGCAGGCCTCGCTCCTCCCAGACTGATCAGCGTCACCCGGTTGCCCAGGTGCATCGCCACTTTGCGCCGAATCACTTCGCGAAGTGCGCGGCGCTCCTGTTGGAGGCGGGCCGATTCTTCAGCAAAAAAATCGTTTTCATCTTCCTCCGTCTGCGGCGGCATCGGCTCATACAGAGGGCCGCCCTTTGTGATGTGGTCGCACAAACGATCGAGCACAGGATCGTGGCCAACCACTAGATCCGCATCAGTTGCGAAGCGCTTTTCCGCCCCATGATTGTTGCGCATGCCGAAGGAGCCGAACTTACTGCCCACGCGGCTGGTGAACAGGTAAGTAAATCGATACGCAAGACGCAGGATCTGTGCATTGCCAATCTCACGGCCTGACAGGTCATCCAGTAGCAGGCGTAGGGATTCGACGTTGATCTGGGCGAGAGTACCCACGCAGGCAAGAGTCATCCACGATCCCATGACGGCGGATGGCACTCCCCGGCCCGCCCCCTCATAGGCAACGGAAGAAAACGGGGCCAGCACCACTTGGGCCACATAAAGCAACGCATAGGAATTAAATTCCTCGTCCGGCATGATGATCACCACATTGGGCGGCGCTTCCCGCTGCATGGTTGCGAAGTATTGAATGCTGTCTAGGTCCGTGCTGTCGGTGGTTCCTCCCGCCGTGTTGGGATGAACGCGAATGACCAGCCATTGGTTTCGTGTCGTGAAAACATCAATGATGTTCTGCATGAACGCCCGCTGGCTGGAGGAAGGTACGCGCCCGAAAGCTTCCAGCTCATACGGTGTAGAGGTGAACAAAGCACACACCGATGCCTCTGGAGGCATGCCAAGGTGGGACCAGACGGATGAAGGTTCGGTGGCCTTTTTCAGATACGCCGGCCAGTTCATTCCCCTGCCCTCCTCGCGCAGCATAAAGTAATTCCGCGTGAACTCGCACTGCGCCCGGGTCAAGGGCATGGCCATCCACTCGGCCAGCGGAGGGGTGAACTTGAAGGCTTTCTCGAAAATGGTCTCGTTTTCAGCAAGCACAAAGCTGTCATCCACATAGCCGCGCTCGTGATAGAGAACCTTTATGTCTTTGCTGCGGGCCAGTTCATAGGTGATGCGGTAGGGCGAATCACGGGCGCCAAACAAAACGAGGTGGTCCGGTTTCTCGTGGCAGAGAATGCGGTCCATGGCGATGGCGCAAAGAGCTCCCGAACGGCAGTAGCGATGAAACAGGCTGCGGAACCGGTCCGTCTGCTCTGTCACGCTCTTCAAATGCGTATGAACGGTGCCGAGCACCCAGTCCCCGATGTTCCATTCGCCGTAAGTGATGTCGAAGTTGGACTCCCGGACCACGGTTTTCATCCAAGCATCCACCTTGTCGTAATCTTCAGGCGTCAGGCTGTCTCCCAGAGTCACATGGCGGCCCGCCGCCGTGGCTCCCTCCGCCCTGCCCTTTTGCCCGCATTTGTGACACTCTTGCAGCCATCCGTCCGGATTGATGGTCACGGCATAGCAGGCGCCGGCCAGGAGAGTGCCGTCACAGGTAACCAGCACCGTGTCCACTCCACGCAGGCGAAGGGCCCGCAAGAGGGTCAAATCCAGTTGATGATGAACATCCCAGTTCTGATAGGGCGCAAACGACAGGACTTTCATGCGGACATCATTGGCGGCGGACTGGCATCACCGGCTCAACGGGGCAGAAAGTGGAAAAACGTGTCTGTTCATCCGCCAATCATGGAGAAGGAAGACACTCATGCAAAACAAAAGATCGGCAGCCCTGCGGCCTGGGAGGCCGCTACAGATTTCCCAGCACCGAAGTTCCCGAAACGTTGACGCGCTGGATTTCAAAAGCTTCCGCCATCGCGAGCCCGGCCTGACTGCCGCGGACACGTGCGAGGGCTTCAATCATCTCAGGGGACCTGGGGTGCGGCGGGGAACGCATCTCCACATCATAATATTGCAGGGCGGCCAGCTTGGCCGGCAGGGTCCCGGTGATGTCGATGCTCAGCACAGGGCGGAAGGCCGGCATCGCCGAACTCTGCCACCCCGTGCTGGATGCCACCTCGAAGCAAAGCACGGCCTCCACGGGGCTGTCCGGCATCGGGCGAAACGCTGTGATCACCGCCTGATGCACCAGTCGGTGGTCCACATTGAGGTCATGCGCGAAATGCGTGAGAACCAACTGGGGAGCAAAGTGCGCCGCCGCTGTTTCAATGGCCTGCGCCAGTTTCAACAGGGGCACGGAATCCAGGGCGTTGTCGGGAAAGTCAAAGGCTTGAAGCAGCCGAGCTCCCACCGCTTTTACCGCCTGCTCCGCCGCCACATGGCGTTTGGAGGCCTCGGATGAAGTGGCTCCCGGCCGCGCGCCCACACCATTCGTCATGAACACCACCCCGACGTCCCAGCCCTGGCCCGCAAGCCGGGCCATGGTTCCTCCGCAGCCCAGGGCTTCGTCGTCGGAATGAGCGGCGACCACCAGCGCCTTCAGTTTGGATTTCATAAGCTGACCATGGGAGGCATGGCCGGTTTTGCCAGCCTAAAAATCGTGTCTCTCGGGTTTGCGCCCTCGTGCACAAATTTGCTGGCAGCCCGGCATGGCGTGCTTTAGAAGCGCACATGTCGGACGCTAACGCCCGGATCAGATTTCCCAATCTCAACGCACTGCGCTTCTTTGCTGCAGTGGCGGTCATCCTGTATCACATTGAGCACAAGAAGCATGCCTACAAGCTTCCGTCCTCCTTCAAAAACTCGTATTTTTTGTCCACTATCGGCCCGCCTGCGGTGACCTTCTTTTTTGTGCTCAGCGGGTTCCTTATCACCTATCTTCTGGTGAAGGAGCGCGATGTCTATTCATCCATTTCCATCCCCCGCTTTTACGGGCGCCGGGTGATCCGTATTCTTCCAGTCTATCTGGTCACAGTTGTCACCGCCCTTTTTATCGCGCCGCATTTCAAGGTCTTCCACGTTCCCAAGGAATCTGAAACGCTCGCTGCTCATTTCTGGTCCATCGTCTGCCTCTGCGGGACGTTTTTGTCCAATGTCGCCGTCGCCGTCTACGGCAACCTTCCCTGTGTGGACCAGACGTGGTCGGTGAGCGTTGAAGAACAGTTCTATCTCCTCTGGCCCCTGGTTCTGTCCTTTCTGCCACGGCGGTGGTTTGTGGCGGCGATGGTCGCCATCGCCATGCTGCTTCCATGTGTGAGATACATGGTGACACCTCACACCACCGTCTGGATACTGCTTCTGTACAACCGTTTCGGCTGCATGGCTCTCGGTGGCCTTGGGGCGATGCTGGTCATGGACAGGCCAGAACGCCTTTTCCGGATCATCACTTCCCGCTGGACATTCATCACCACCCTTGTCCTCACTTTTGTGGTCCTTTGCTTCCCGGTCTATCCGCAGAAGTGGAACTTGGTCCAGCCGGAATGCTACTCTGTCCTTTTCTGCATCTTGATTGTCAATTTCGCCTGTGGCAGCGGCGTGAAGATCCCTTTGGACGGACCCTTCCTGAGGCGTGCGGGCGACTGCTCTTATTCCGCCTATATGTATCACAACCTGATCATCGCCTTCGCCTGCAATACGCTGCTGGGAAAGGCGTGGGGAGGCAAGCACATGGCACCAGCCCATCTTGACCTCATGCTTTACCCGTTTGTTCTGGGCACGACGTTCCTGATAAGCTGGCTGAGCTATATTTTGATGGAGCAGCCGCTGCTCCGCCTGAAGAGCAAATTGAGCCCCATCCAAAGCTCGGCCTAGCGCGTCTGAGCGGCGATCACACGCGCAAGCCGTCTCACGCCTTCGCCGTCAATCAGCTCGCGGCCTAGCAACGAAAGGCGGCTGCGAGCGGCGGCGGGCCGCAGGCTTTCCATCCTATCGGCAAGCGCCGCGAGGAGGTTTTCCTGTGACCATCGTAAGCGGGGGCCCAAAAGACCCGTTTGTTCATAAAAATTGAGGTTGGGCAACTGGTCGTCCCCGAGTTCCAAGGCAATACAGGGAGCGCCCAGGCACGCCAGTTCATGCAAGGTCTGTCCACCTCCGCATACCACAAGGTCGCAGTCCCGAACAAGCTGCACCATGCCTTCCATGCCCTGGGTGCCATAGATAGTGACTGATGTGGGCGGCGGGTCGAATGGAGCCAGTGCTGGAGCAATCCAGTACACCTCGCGCCCAATTGTGGCGAGCGACCCAGCCACTGGCAGTCCCAGACTGTGCACATCGCTTCCGCCCAGTGTTAGAAGGACGCGCCGCAATTCCGGGCGCACGCTGAAGCTTCCCGCCGCTCGTACAAAAGCAGGGCGCAAGATCACATACTCCACCCCGCCCACGGCATGCCGGGCTGAGTCCAAATAGCGGCTGGTATCGGCATAGACATTGGGATTGACCACCAGACCGGCCGGATACGGCAGCCGATGATAGTCATCAATGGCAGTCAAGTGAACTCCAGCATTTGCAATTGCCTGGTAGGCATCGAAAAACAGACGGTAGCTGTCCACCACCACTGCCGAGGCTTGAAACTGCTCAATCACGCCCACAGGAGCGTCGCGCCATTCTCCGGCTAAAACCCATTCCCGACCTTCAATCACCTGTGGCTGCACTGGTCCCTCCCACTGCACCAGCATCCGCACTGGAAGGGCCATCTCTATCAGCGCCTCTCCCAGCGCCATCATGCGTGTGAGATGCCCGAAGCCAATGCCTTCCCCCGCTTCTGTGAGGATGAGCATCATGGCGCTAGTCCTGAATGCGGGCCAGATCACGTGCCATCGCCTGGATTAGCTCATCCGACGGTTGTACGCAGTTAACGGCAGAGACTTCCAGGATGAGACGGCGCAGGTCAATTTCATGCTCTTCGGCAGCCCGTTTGAAACGTGGCATATGGGAAGTATGGAAGCGCGCCATGCCAATCACGATGTCGAGCGGCGGAAGACCTTGCGCTTGCACGTTGAGCTTTTGGATGATCTTCTCGCCTGCCTCAAATAAGGCGAAGCAGTCGATGCCAAAATCATAGCCGCGTCGCTTCAAAAGATAGGCGAGCACCTCCGTCTGCGCATTGCCGGCGCTGCGGCCCATGCCCCGGATGCTGGAATCAATATAAGTAGCCCCTGCTTCCATCGCCACAAGGCAGTTGGCATTGGCCAGATCCAGGTTGTTATGGCCATGAAATCCCACCTCGCAGTTGCTCTTTTGCTTCATGGAATCCACGTACTCGCGGACGTCCTCTGGCATCATGCAGCCAGCGGAATCCACCACGTACACACAATCCACTACGCCCCATTTTTCTATCTCTGCGGCGGCTTGCGCCACCTCGCTGGGGGGAGCAGCATAAGTCTTCATAAAATTCGCGCAGACGACCAGGCCCGCCGCCTTGGCCTGCTCGGCAAAGGGGCGCATGCGCTCAAAGGTCTCCACTTCGCTGCCGATGCGCAGGAAGCCGATACCATGATCGAGGGCCTTGCGGATGTCATCAGCATCGCCAATGCCGGGAATAAAGAAGGTACCCCATTTGGCTTCCTTCACGTTCTCGGCCGCCGCGCTCATGTAGTCCTCATCGGTCTCGAAAGCCACTCCGTTCTTGGGGCTCGAAGCCCCCAGTCCCATGCCATGGCCGATCTCAATCCAGCGGAGACCTGCTTGCTCCAGGGTCGCGCAGAGCCTGGCGGTGTCACGACGGGTGAACTGAAAGTTCACCGCGTAGCTGCCATCGCGCAACGTGCAGTCCAGCAGCACCACTTTAGAAGGATTGGGAGGAGAATTGGTGATCATGATTTCAAGAAGCGCAGCAACCTGCGCGCATTCCCGCCCAGCACAAGGTTTTGGTCCGCAGAGGAGACATCATGTTGAGCGAAAAAATCCCGATGGTCTTTCAACGCAATAGAGAGCGGCATAAAGGGCGCGTCGGAGCCAAACAACACGCGGCTCGCCCCCAGCTTGCGCAGACTAAACGCGAGATCGCCATCCACACTGCTGCCACGCCAGTAACCGAGACTGAATGAGGTCTCCAGGTAAAGCTGCGGCCACATCTCACACATTAGCATGGCCTCTAGCACCCGCGCGCCACCAGCATGATAAAGAAACACCGGCCCCGTGAGTCGGTCCATTAAGGCCGCCACCAGCGGCAGGCTGCAATAGTCAAACATCCGCTTGCTGCCGTAAGCGGAGCAGAAGCCGTTGAACAATCCCGCCTTCTCTCCCGCCATGGCCAGGGAGGCTACAAGTTCATAGTCTTCGCTGCGGATTTTCTGGAGGTAACTGTGAAACGCAAGGCTGCGAAAGCCAGCTTCCGCCGCTAGCTGAACCCTTTGCAAGGCATTGGCTTGGCGCAGGTCGGGCATCCAGTTGAACCAGAAGCGGCCGCTGGCAGCGGCCTCACGCAAAATGTTCAGGTCGGCCTCGCGATCCAGGATGCCATCATCCATCACGCACACGCCGCTCGCCGCGATGCCGTGGCGGTCCATTTCAGCCACGGTCACCTCCAGCCACCGGTGCCAGTTGAAGTTTGACAGGTCAAACAAGTCCGCCTCGTTCGATTCGAGGGCAGGATGCACAAACATGTCAATCATGACCCGGCCCCTTTCGTAGCAGAAGCATCATTTCGCGCTGCGGGATAGATGCGTAGTCATGTCGAAGTGCCACATGCGGCGTCACCGAAAAGGCGAAGCGCAACATTTCCGCAGGATCATAATAATATACAAAGCCTTCCACCGGATAGGCGGTGTCATGGACGGCGGTAAGCATGTCGATCACCACCGCCTCAGAGCACGTGTCAAAAGCGCGGGCGATCATCTGCCGCGCAAAGTCCTCATTGCTGAATTCGGTAAACCGGAAATTCACCACCCCGAACAGCACCACTATGTCATAAGGGCCGCCGGGCACTTCATCCTTCAAAAGATTGGCCTGGTGGAACTTGCATTCGGGAAAGCGTTCCGCACAACGTGCCAGGAGATCCGGATTGATATCACAACCGGTATAGCTGGCGGGAACTTGGCCGCGCTCCTGAAGAAAAGACAGGAAGTCCGCAAGGCCACAGCCCACATCGAGCACCCGTTTGCCGCTGAAATCCATCATGCTCAACGCCACGCCGAAGCGCGCCTGCTGGCTTTCGCGCTTGTCCCAACCGAGGGTGCGCGGATCGTCACCGAACTTCGACAACCTTGTCGAGTACCGTTCCACAAGCCGTTCATCCACGGCGCGCAATGCCTGGAGATCAATGTCAGACATACGTGATCTTGATAGTCTCGTTCACTTTTTCGAGCAGGGAACGCACTTCGGCATGGTCTTTGCCGCACAGGATGG
>JAQGPI010000531.1 GCA_028293175.1 Verrucomicrobiaceae bacterium
GAAGAGGAATGTTAGGGCGCTCGCGAATGCCAGTCGCCTCACCAAAACAGGTGAGGCGTGCATAAGCAATGTGTTAAACGCCTAGCCCCGGAATGCCCAGACGCTTGGCGATGCGCAACGGGCGCCGCAGGGCCTCCGCCATGCGCGCTGCTTCATCGGCTCCGCGCAGGTCCTTGCATTGCGGGTGTGCTTCGGGAGCGGCAATCAGGCCCATTGAATGAAGTACATGCGCCGTGCTGTGCTTGTAAGGTGAAGCGCTCATTCGTTCATCCAGGCGGAACACCTGGTCCTCAAGGGACTGAAAGGCTTCGAAGAGCTTGTACACATTCGTGTCGAAGCGGCCGGTGCCGGTGGGGAAGGCCTTGCCGGGCACGTTGTCCAGCAGCCACATGTCTTTTGCCGCACAGATCAGCGGCGCTGCGCTTACACCGGCACCGATGAGCAGTGGCAGGCCCATCTTGATGGCTGAGGCAATGCCATAATCGTCGCCGCTGTGCGGAGAGAAATCGAGCTTCAGGTCCTTGCACATCGCCGCCCAGTAGAGGAAATGCGGCTCATCCAGCGTGCTCACCTTGCCGCCGATGAACTTCGGATGCTGGGCGAGCTGGTACAGCAGCCAGGGCTCGTAAGGCGTGGCCCAGGACACGAATGCAGGCTCCAGCGCATGCACAATGCCGGGCCGGGTGAGGTGCTCGGCGATTTGGAAGTAAGCATCGCGGCGGCGCTCGGGATCCAAGATGTTGAGCAGCCGCGAGGTCATGATCATCACTTCGCAGTTCTCGTGCTGCTGCACCAAGTCGATCAGCGGATGATAGCGTTCGGCTTGGAATTCGCTGTCTTGCTCGGCTCCGCGCGCTGTGACTCCAGCAATGAAACGCTGATCAGGGAATGAAGCACGGAACAGGCGCAGAACCTCCGCATACATCTCGTTATCCAGATCGAAGATGTAGCCCGTGTCCGCATTCAGCACGAAATCCATCTCCACGTTGTAATGGCGCGCCGCTTCCAGCATCCAGGCGATGCTTTTCTCAAAGCCGGCCCAGTCCGGCTGCTTGTCCTTGAAAGGCAGCAGCGCCGCCACGCACAAGCGTGTCTTCGTCTGGTGGTCCACTAGCTCCTCCTCCCCCACATAGGCCCATTGCGTTTCGTTCCACCCGGTGGTGGGTTTCAGGTCGCGCGGATCGGAGATGAGAGTGGTCGGAGTGCTCATGAGCGGGATCTACAATGGTTGCTTCACGTGGTTTGACAACCGGGGCCTCACCGCCAGATTCAGCGCGTGACTGACGAAACGCTTCGACGCTCCCCGCTTCATGATGTGCATCTCGAACTTGGTGCCCGCATGGTGCCCTTTGCGGGCTGGGAAATGCCGGTGCAGTACACCAGCATCATGGATGAGCACAAAGCCGTCCGCGCCGCCGTGGGCGTGTTCGACATCTCGCACATGGGCCAGTTCATCGTGAGTGGCGCCGGTGCCGAGGCGTTTCTCAATCGCGCTCTGACTAACGACGTTTCCAAGCTCGCCATCGCCCAGGGCCAGTACACCTTGCTGCTCAATGAGGCCGGCGGCGTGATTGATGATTTGATCGTCTATCGCACCACGGACAAGGAGTTCTATCTGGTGGTCAACGCCTCCAAGATTGACGAAGACCTCGCCCAACTTCAGAGTCTGCTCACCGATGCCGACGATGTGCAATTGGCCAATGTCAGCTCCATGACCGGTGGCATCGCCGTGCAAGGCCCCAAGAGCCGCGCGGTCTTCACCGCCATGTTCGGGCCGGAGGCGGTCTTTCCTGAGCACAACACCATCTTCATCGCCGCCACGCCGGAGGGCATCCTCTGGCTCTGCGGCACCGGCTACACAGGCGAGGAGGGCTTTGAGCTGTTCACGCCCGACAGCCAGATTGAGCACTGGTTCCGCAAGGCCGGGGAAGCAGCGAGGGCCGAAGGCGGCAACGTCTGCGGTCTTGGCGCGCGCGATACTTTGCGGCTGGAAATGGGCTATCCTTTGAACGGCAATGATTTGTCACAACTCCGCAGTCCTTTGCAGGCGGGGCTGGGTTTCTTCGTGCAGCTTGAGAAGCCGGAGTTTGTGGGTCGCGAAACGCTGGTGCGGCAGAAGGCCGAGGGTCTTCCCGACAAGCTTTCCGCCTTCCGTATGATCGATGCGGCCCCCCCGCCCCGTCCGCATTATCCGGTGGTGTTGCAGGGCGAGCAGGCAGGCGAAGTGTGCAGCGGCACGCAGAGCCCCAGCCTTGGCATCGGCATCGGCATGGCTTACCTGCCGGTCGAAGCGAGCAAGCCTGGCACCGCCATTGAAATCGAAATCCGCGGCCGGCGCTACCCGGCGGAAGTGGTCAAAAAACCGTTCTATCGCAAATCCTGATCTAACAACCATGAGCAACATCCCCGACAATCTCCAGTACCGCGAATCCCACGAATGGATCGATGCCACCCAGGACCCCGCGCCCGTGGGCATCACCGATTATGCCCAGAATGCGCTGGGCGATGTCGTCTTTGTGGAACTGCCCAAGGTGGGCCGCCAAGTGCAGGCCGGTGAGCAGGTGGCGGTGATCGAATCCGTCAAAGCCGCCAGCGACATCTACGCTCCGGCCACAGGAGAAATCGTCGCGGTTAACGATGCGCTTGCAGGCAATCCCGCGCTCATCAACACCGATCCGTATGCTGAAGGCTGGATGTTCAAGATCAAGACGAGCAGCACGAGCACTTTGCTTGACGCTGCCGCGTACGCCAAGGTAATAGCGTAAACGACGCGATCACATCGCCGAAGGAACGCGCAAGCTCGGCCCTTCAGCGCGCGTTCTTTTCCCATGCTTGCCTCTTCCCGTCTCAGCCGCCGCCGCTTCCTTGCTGCCTCCAGCGCAGCCACGCTGGGACTGGCATTCGATCAGCCCGCAAATGCCAAGGAGTTCAAGACCAAGCTGTACCGTGCGAAGATCGTTCAAAAGGCCGATGAAGAGACGCTGCGCCCGCTGAAGGAGGCGGGCTTTGATGGGGTGGAAGTCAGCGGCATCATTCCGGAGGATGAAGCCAAGAAGGCCCGTGAGGTGGTGGAGAAGCTGGGCATGCGTGTTCACTCCGTGCTGCGCGGCTGGGCGGAATTTAACAGCGATGATCCGGCGAAGGTTGCCGCGTCATTCGAGCACACGGAAGCAGCCCTGCGCACGGCCCATGGTTTCGGTGCCGACACCATCCTGCTGGTGCCCTGCCGCGTGACTTTGGTGAAGATGCCTGATCCCTGGGACTTCGATGTCGAGTTTGATGAGAAGACCAATCATCTGACCCGTGTGGTGAAGGGCGACAACACGCCCTTCCAGGCCTACATTAATGCGCACAACAAGGCCATCGATGGCTCACGTGAACAGGTGAAAAAGCTCATCCCGCTGGCCGAAAAACTCGGCGTGGTGATCGGCCTGGAGAACGTGTGGAACAACCTCTGGGTACGCCCGGACCACTATCAGAACTTCGTCGCCTCCTTCAACAATCCTTGGGTGAAGAGCTACCTCGATGTGGGCAATCATGTGAAGTACCTGATCCCGATGGAGGACTGGATTCGCAAGCTTGGCCCGCTGGTGGCGAAGATCCATATCAAGGACTATGCGCTCGCGCCTGACAAACACAGCGGCAAGTTCGTACACCTGCGCGATGGTGCGATGAACTGGCCTGCCGTGCGGCAGGCGCTGGAAGACATCGGTTACAACAACGGCTGGCTCACCATCGAAGACGGCGGCCTGCCTTTGCCGGAATTCCGCCAGCGGTTGGACACGATCATTGCGGGAGCCTAACAGCTTCATAGCTTGCTCACGCG
Source organism: Verrucomicrobiaceae bacterium (assembly GCA_028293175.1). Taxonomy (GTDB): domain Bacteria; phylum Verrucomicrobiota; class Verrucomicrobiia; order Verrucomicrobiales; family Verrucomicrobiaceae; genus CAINXC01. The sequence continues at coordinate 3,827 of JAQGPI010000531.1, forward strand.
AACGCGCATGAAGCGGGGGAAGTTCTGCGTTGCCGCGACATTGTCCTGCACTTGAAGCACGGTGCTGGTGTTCTGCAAAATGACTAGCCCGGTGGTGCTCCAGCTTGAGGGTATGGCCAGAGTGCCGGTGGCTTCGACCACGATGGTCACATCGGTGGCCGCAGAGTTCTTCGGGACCGTGATGCGCAGGTACTTGTCGTTGCCGGAAGGGATGACTTCGTTGGTGATCGAGGTGAGGTTTTGCGCGGTGCCGCTGGTTCCCAGCGCGTATTCGAACAGGTTCGGCAGGCCGTCGTGATCGAAGTCGGCGGCCTGCGTTGCGGCGGGAGCAGAGTTGCTGCTAAAGGTCTGCGCCTGCCACTGATCGAAGAGCCCGAGATAAGCCAGGGTGCTCACATCCGCGAAGGTCTGGGCGCTGCCATCACTGGCTTGCAGGCGCAGCGTGAAGCTGCCATTGGCCGGGAAGGTGACGCCCGTAGCAGATTGCCAAAGTACTACTGTCTCACGAAGTACTCGCCCGCATCCTCCATCACCAGCGCCCCTCCTGCGCTGATCGCTGGAGTGAGTTACGTCGGTGACGGCATCCATGGTGATAGAGGCTGCCGTGCCGATCTGCGTCCAAGACCCTGGGGCACCCGAGACGTCGGTGGCGTAATACGCAGCGATGGTGTTGGCCGTCGCATCGCCGTTCGGCTGGATTGCGCCGTGCTGTTATCGGCCAAAGGCACCGTGATTGGGAGGGCGGAATCACAGACCGCGAAGGTGGAGCGTGCCAGCGTGTAATCCGTGCCATTCACCGCCGTTCCGCCGATCACGGCATAATTTATGCTCGAAGCCGTGGCCGCAGGGGTGTTCAGCGTCACCCAAATGACATCGCTTCCCCCGCTCTCCACCACCGAACTGGCAGAGGCGGCAAAGCCGACATAAGGCAGCGATAGGCTCTGCTGTCGGCGCAACGGCGGGGATTGGCTGGCCCGTTAGCTGCTTCTCTGTGTGCGGACGGGCATGGGCGCTCGCGCCTGTTGGCCAGCCATCCACCAGCCTAGACCTGCGACGCCTGGAAGCTCCAAAGTTTCGTCAGCGAGTGGGCGTTTCGTGTTCGAGATCTGCAAACACCCCGGCGGCGGCTTTAACGGAAATGCCCTGGTTTTTCGCATAAGCTCGCGCTGCCGCATCGCGCATACTGCCCGGACTGCCGCCTTTCATCCAGCTTGCGAGGGCATCGCGAAGCAGGAAGGAGCCGGGGTACATGAGCTGGGTGGTGAGCAGGACGGGGCGACCGCCCTGGGCTTTGATCCGGTCCTGAAAGTACTCCGCGCTTTTGCAGCAGAGTACGATCACGTCGCTGCGACGGACCGGGCTGGCAGGCACCACTTCCAAGCGCTGATCCATCAGGCCATTATGCCCGATAAAGGCCACCAAATCATGCTCACCGGTACGGATCGCCGTTTCACAATCCAGCAGGCACTGCTTCATCTGCGAACCCCGGTAGGCCTCTGCCACCAGCAGGGTACCTGAGGTGTGCGTGAACTCCAGGCGCTCAAGAACGGGCCCGCTGGCAGGTTTCTGCTGCTTCACGCGCTTCCAGTCGCTGCTTTTGCGAAACACGCTGCGCAGTCCTTCGTCACAGCCCCAGTACAGGTTGTTGTCCAGATCATCGCCATTGCCGATCTTCGGCGGCACTGGAATGATTCCCTGGGTGGCGTTATCACAAAGAGCGACAAAGACGCGGATGGTTTTGTCCTTGGCTTGGACAAGGCAACCCATCGTCCATACGCAACCTAGCATCAGCATCAGCCGGCAATTCATTCCGCCATTCAATCACAGCCGTGCGCCTCTGGATAGACCATTCACCATCGTCATTGCGCGCACCCCCTATGTGCTCTATAGCGCGCGTTCCCCGAAAAGCGCCAAAGGCGCGGGTTCTGACATATGGACAAGGCTAAACATTTTCACTTCATCGGCGTGTGTGGCACGGCAATGGGCTCCACCGCACTGGCGTTGCGCCTGCAGGGGCATACGGTTACGGGTTCTGACAACGCGGTGTACCCGCCGATGTCCACCTTGCTTGAAGACCATGGCATCACCTTGATGAGCGGCTATAAGGCGGAGAACCTGTCTGCCGATTCCGACGTCTATGTGGTGGGCAATGCAATCTCGCGCGGCAATCCCGAGGTAGAAGAACTGCTGGAGCGCAAGGCCCCCCTGGAGAGCATGGCGGGCCTGCTGAAGCGCTACGTGATCCAGGGCAAGCGCAGCTTTGTTGTGACCGGCACGCATGGCAAGACCACCACTACTTCGATCCTCGCATGGCTGTTTGAGAGCGCGGGGAAGAACCCAGGCTTCATGATTGGCGGCGTGCCTTCCAATTTCGATGTGGGCGCGCGCTTCAATGATTCGCCGCACTTCGTCATCGAAGGCGATGAGTACGACACGGCCTTCTTTGACAAGCGCTCCAAGTTCCTGCACTACCTGCCGGAGTGCGCGATCGTGAACAACGTGGAGTTCGATCACGCGGACATTTTCGATGACCTGGATGAGATCATTCTGGCCTTCCAGCGCATGACCTTGCAGGTCCCGCGCAGTGGCCTAGTGCTGTTGAATGGCGACTGCGCGAACTCCTTACAGGTGAAGGCGAGGTGCCCGGCTCCCACACGTACCGTAGGCACTGGAGCGGAGTGCGAAGAACGCATCGTCATTACCGATGCGAAGACCGAGAGCACCGAATTTACGATTAATGGCTCGGCCTTTGCGCTGCCAATGATCGGCGAGTTTAACGTGCGCAATGCGGCCATGGCCATCTGCGCGGCGCGCTTTGGCGGCCTGACGGATGAGGAGATTCGCTCCGGACTGCTCACTTTCAAAGGCGTGCTGCGCCGGCAGACGGAGCGCGGTACCAAGAACGGCATCACGGTGATTGATGACTTCGGCCATCATCCCACGGCCATCCGCGAGACCTTGAAGGGCCTGCGCCAGCGCTATCCTGGCAAGCGCCTGTGGGCCGTGTTTGAGCCGCGCTCCAACACCAGCCGTCGCAAGGTTTTGCAGAATGAACTGATCGAGGCCCTGAAGGTGGCGGATGGCTGCGTGATTGCGGCTGTTAATGCCATCGAGAAGGTGCCCGTGGAACTGCGCCTGGACCCTGAATTCGTGGCCAGCGAAGTCACCGCCGCGGGCCGCGAATGCTACTACGAGCCATCAACGGATGCCATCATCGAGCGGCTCAAGAGCCGCACCAAGACCGGCGATGTGATTATCGTCTTCAGCAACGGCGGCTTCGATGGTCTGCATGAGAAGTTGATTGCGCAGCTTTAAGTCACATTCGGCAGCGCGAGCAGGTCGATGGGCTTGCCCGTGCTCTCCGGAACCACGATGAGCCGGTGGAAAGCCCACACGCCGTTGTCTTTTGTCGCCTCCAGATGCACCGTGCCGCCGCCTTTGGGTTCGGTCACGGAAAAGTTTATCTCGGCAGTGCCTCTGTCACCATGTACGCTGATCTTGCCGGTGGGCAGCCAGCCTTGCTCGATAGGCGAGCCGAGCACCGCACGCACCTGGGGGGAAGCATTGACTTTGGCCATGGCCTGCTCGGATACATCGCTTTTGCGCATGGAGCCCACGACAACGCCAAAAATGCTGGCGATGAACAGGCCGAAGGCGACAACGATCAGCGCACATCCACCGCATCCCAGAAACACTCCTTTGCCCACGGCACCACGATTCTCGTGTTGAACCTGAGTGGGGTCTCCAAAGGGCAGGGGAGGCGGATTCATGCGCGGCAATTAACAGCCAATATGGCGCGCCTTCAAGCCTGCCGGGAGAGCTCGGCACGCACCAGTTCGCGCACATGCTTGGCCAGCATGTCCCACTCCACATTCATGCGCTGGCCCGCCTGCTTGGTGATGAGATGAGTGATCTCGCGGGTATGTGGGATGATCCAGCAGACCACGCGGTCCTCCAGCACTTCGGCGGCGGTAAGTGAGATGCCATCAAGACAAATCGATCCCTTGGGAATCACCAGTCCCCGCGCCTCATCGGGCAGGCTCACTTCCAACCGCCAGTCCGCCCCTTCTTCACGCCAAGTCAGGATCTCCACGGTGCTGTCCACATGGCCTTGCACGAAGTGCCCGCCCAGCCGTGCCCCGGCTAGCATGGCGCGTTCGATGTTGACCAAATCGCCCTCGCGCAAGTCTCCGAGATTGGTAACGCGCAAGGTTTGCTCCAGCAGATCGAAGGCAACAACGTGCTTCTCAATACCAGTGGCGGTAAGGCAGCAGCCATTGACGGCAATGCTGTCGCCGTCCTTGATTTCAGCCGCGATGTCCCGCAGGTACAAACGCAAACGTGAACCTCCGGAACGGGGTTCCATGGAGATCACAGGGGCGGTGGATTCGACAAGGCCGGTGAACATGAAGGCACTACTAGCGGGGCTTACTCCGCCGTCACTTGGAATTCCTCAACGGTCACGCCCGTATCCGCCACCGGAGAGCCGGTCCACTGTACCTGCACACCAGCAACCGGCGTGCCCGTGGGCAGTCGCTGATCCTGCGCGATCCATTCGCCGTTGAGCAGGGCTCCCCAGGTCTTGAGACGGGCATCCATCACCAGTTCAAGCTTGTACTTTTCATTCGGCACCAAGGTCTGGCCGGTCGTGAAGGTCTGCGCGCTTAGGCTGGAAACGGTCAGCGCTCCGGTGCCCGTGGCAAGGTGCAGGCCGAAGAGCGGCTGCCGTGCGGCGTTGCATACGGTCCAGCTTGCTTGGGTACCAGGGACGGAAGCGGGGTATTGAAAGCGAAGGGCGGCAGTGACCGGGCCAGTGGAAGAGGTTTCGGTGATGGGCAACCAGGCCGGAGCCGCTTGCTCGTCGGGGAGACTTGGCGCTCCGGCGGCCAGCTTGGTCACCTTTAGGACATAAGCGCCGTATTCGTTGTAGTCGCCGTCGGAGTCGTGGAAATTGAAGCCATCTATTACGATGAAATAGGTGGTCCCGGCCTCCGCGGAGAAGGAGGTGAAGCTAGTGTAAAGCACATCGCTGGCCTCGTCATTGGAGGCGACCTCGCTCAGCTCATTGATTGCCGTGCCGGTGTACACGGCCAAGCGGGTATCAAAGGCACTGCCTGCGGTGCTGAC
>JAQGPI010000532.1 GCA_028293175.1 Verrucomicrobiaceae bacterium
CACATGTCCGGCTTGGGGAAGCGGGTGTACAAGCCAGCGGCGAGCATCATTTTGGCCCCGCCTACGCGCTCCTCGGCAGGCTGGCCGATGAAGACCACCGTGCCCTGCCATTGATCCTTCATCCCGACCAGGGTGCGGGCCGTGCCCACCCAGCAGGTCATGTGCATGTCATGCCCGCAAGCGTGCATCACGGAAACCTCGTTGCCATTGTCATCCTTGGTCTTCACCTTGCTGGCAAAGGGCAGCCCGGTGAGCTCGCGTACGGGCAGTGCATCCATGTCGGTACGTACCAGCACGGTCTTGCCGGGGCCGTTCTTCAACACGGCCACCACGCCCCAGCCGCCGACTTTCTCGGTAACCTCCAGCCCCAGCGCGCGCATTTCAGCGGCCATGCGCTGGCTGGTTTTCTCTTCGTGCAGCGACAGCTCAGGAGAGGCGTGCAATTCGCGGTAGAGGGTGAGCAGGTTGTCCTTGTCCGGCACCTCCACCGGCTGTCCGCGAAGGGTGAGACACGAGAGGCAGAACAGCGTGAGGGCGGCGCGAATCTTCATGGGAATGATGGCTTTGGCACAATTGTATCTGAACAGGTCAGAAAAGGAGAAGCAATTACTGGCCCTCGCATCAGTATTGGACAAGTCTCAATCATACCATGGAATCCACCATCAAAATCGCACTCGTAGGGGCCGGCATGTTCGGCGGCGACGTGCATGCGCGCGCCTATGCTGATCTGCAACGTTTCGGCATCGCCGGGCAACTGGCCCGCGTGGGACTGGACAAGTACTCACGAGAACTGGCCGGGGTGAAGTTTGATCTCGTGGCCGTGGCCACACGCTCGGAGGCTTCGGCGAAGAAGGCGGCGGCCAGCTTCAAGATGATCGCGGGCCACGAGCCCAAGCCCTATTGGGGCGATGAGCCCTGGCGCGACATTCTGCGCGACATTCCGGATCTGGACGTGATGGCGGTGGCGACGCCGGACCACCTGCACACGCAGCCGATCCTCGACGCGCTGGCAGCCGGCGTGCACGTGATCACAGAGAAGCCCATGTGTCTCTCCGTTCGGGAAGCCGACACCATCATCGAAGCCGCGCGCGCCAAAAACCGCGTGGTCGCCGTGGACATGCACAAGCGCTATGACCCGGATCATCTGCGCATCAAGAACGACATTCAAAACCGCATCGGTGTGCCCTTGTATGGGACAGCGTATCTTGAGGAGCCTCTGGAGGTTTCCACCAGCACTTTCAAGTGGGTGGAATCGAGCGATCCCTTCAGCTACGTGGGTCCGCATTGGACCGATCTGATCTGGAGCTACTACCGGAGCAAGCCGGTGAGCCTCACTGCCGTGGGCCAAAAGAAGCGGCTCGTGCGCGATGGCATCAATGCCTTCGATGCGGTGCAGGTGCGCGTGGATTTCGACAACGGCATGAGCATCAACTTCCACAACAACTGGATCACTCCGAAGGACTTCGAAGGCCCGGTGAACCAAGGCCACGAGATTGTGGGCGCCGACGGCAAGGTGGAGAGCGATCAGCAGTACCGGGGCTTCCGCTGGTGGAACGCAGGCGGCGGATCGCGCACCAGCAACAATCATTTCACCCGCGAGGTCACCCGGCCTGACGGCAGCAAGGGCTACATCGGCTATGGTGTGGACAGCATCACCGTGGGCTTGGTGGCGATCTGTGCGGTGAAGTTCAACGGGGCCACGCTAGACGATGTGGCGGAGCTTTATCCCACAGCGGAAGACGCACGCATCACCTGTGCCATAGTGGATGCAGCGGCGCGTGTGCGCGACTTGAACTTCAAATACCTCAACGAAGGCAAGGGAGCAGTTGTGACAGCGCGCTTTGACGCGGACGGCATCACGGTGATTGATCCGTACAACACGGCAAACGTGTTTGAGCGGATCTATGACCGGCCACTGTAAACCGGCTCACTTCTCCGCCTGCTTCTCCACCTCATCGAGAGTTTTCGAGATCGCATCTGTGCGGCGCGGGATCTCTTGATCGATGGTCTTGGGTAGGCGCAGGTAGTCGTCGAAGAGGCCTGAGTACTCGTTGCTCACGCTGGCTTCAAACCAGTCAAGGTGATCGCGCACGCCCTTGGCCTGTGCGAGTACTTGATCACGACGCGCTCTGAGTTCCTTGATCCGGGCATCCGCGTCCTTGGTCTTGTGACTGGCCAGGTCGAGGACCAGCTCATTATACTGCTTGAGGAGCGGACGGAACAGTGGGTGAGCGCGGTTGACCAGTGATGCGATGTTGGTGGCCGTGGCGTTGAGGATCTTTTTGGAATCGCTGCGCTTGATGATGCGATCGTAGTCACTGAGAGGAATGGAGACGCTGACAAGGCGCTCTTTTTTTGCCTTGGGCTTAGGACTTTCGGCCTTGGGCTTTTCAGCTTTTTCCGGTTCCGGCTTCGGCTCTTTTTTCTTGGGCTCCGGCTTCGGCTCTTCCTTTGGAGCCTCCTCGCTTCCATCGGCGGGTTTGTCCTTCTTTTTGCCAAAGCCCAGGAAGGCAACATAACGAGGGCGGTCGCCTTGCAGCCATTCAGCGGAATCGAAGGCCAGGCTCAGGGAGGAAGGCAGCGCAAGGTCCGCGGCTATACGCATTAGCAGTGATTGATCAAACATCGCGGCAGAAGGCTTGTCATCGGCTGCGGCTTTCCTGGCTT
>JAQGPI010000539.1 GCA_028293175.1 Verrucomicrobiaceae bacterium
CGCTGCCGGAAACCACGTACAACTTCGCTGATTCCATCAAGCAGGAGTTGAAAAAGAATGGCGCGGATGAGAACGCCTTCGTTACAGATTTTGCCACTCTCGGTCAGGCCAAAGCAGGCAAGGGACAGGACACACCGCCCACCTTTCCCGCTTCATTGGCTGAGCAGGATGGCAAGCAAGTAGCCATCATCGGCTTCATGACGCCCTATGATCAAATCGACGACATGACTCATTGCATGATCATGCCATCGTACGTGGGGTGTTACTTCTGCACACCGCCCTCTCTTTCGCAAGTCGCCTTCGCGCGGCAGAAGGACCGCAGCGATGCCAAGAAGCCTTACATTGACGATCCAGTGCTCGTCTCCGGGAAGCTGATGCTTTACAAAAAAGACAGCGATCATCCCGGCCATCTGTCGCAGTTCCTCTATGTGATCGAGGATGCTATCATCAAGCCGTACCATGGTCCCGCCGCGCCAGTGAAGGCCAAGGCAACGCATATTCAGACCAGCACCACGCCGCCTACCACGACTCCGAATCGCTTGAATCGCGCCCCAGCCGCCGGGCATCCAGCGGCGCCGCCTCCGGCTAAGTAAGGGGCTCGCAGCATTGAAGAGACTCTGTTTCAATCCCGCAAGTCAGTTGCAAAAGCGCTGACCTGTGGCATGTGGGGCTGCCCATGCCCCCCGTCATCAAGAACCTTTCCCAACCAGCCTCTAACCGTGCTCGCAGTCCCCGCTGCACCTTGAGTAAAAGCGTTGCGGGAGAGCTGGTGGAACAGGTCATCAAACGGCTCAAAACCAAAGGCTTCCGCCGCACGGAGGCGCTGGCATCGCTGCTCACCGAAATGGCGCGCAGCCACCGGCCGATGACCTTTGCGGAGCTCGGTTCCCTTCCCTCGCTGGCAGGTCGTGATCAGGCTACGATCTATCGCATCATCGTAAAACTGGATGAAGCAGGCGTTCTCCGCCGTCTCGGTTTCCGCGACCGCGCCGCGCATTACCAGCTTATCATTCCCGGTCATCACCACGATTACCTTGTCTGCAAGTCCTGCGGCACCGTTGCCGAAGTGGATGTGCCGCAGCCGCTGGAACCGCTTGAGAAAGAGATCGCCGCTCAGTCCGGCTGGAAAGCCGTGGAGCACGAGCTGGAATTCTTTGGCGTTTGTCCGTCCTGCGCACCATAAGCCAGCACACGGCCCCCTTTACCGGTTGCCTTCACTACTCATAATGCAAATCATTTGCGGTTATGTCTTGCGTGCAGACGCACACGAGGACACACTCCATTTGATATGTTAAAGTCTCTGCGCACACTTAGGCCCGCCGTTGCCATCGGCGTTGCAGCCTGTGTGCTGATGCAGATGGTGCTGGCACTGGCCATGGCGGCGGCTCCAGACTTGCACGAGCATCTTCACCATGATGCCGGCGACTCACACCATGAGTGTGCCGTCACTCACTTGCTTCAGGGCGATTTCGGCGATGCCGCTCCACCTCCTTCACTTGCCATCGCACCGGTGCAAGCTGCGCCGAGCACGGAAGTTTTTGCCGATGTCACTTCCGCCAGCGTGACGCCGCTGTGGCTGGCAAACGGGGTTTTGGAGCATGCGCCTCCACAGTTAGGTTAGTGCATTCCATCAAAGTAGCCCGTCACTTCGTGACCTGTTTTCTGTTGCTTGGCTGATGCGGCGAAATGCCCACTGCAAGCCCGGTCAAGGCTGTGCAACCGTTGAGCAAATGACGGGCCTACTTTGATCTCTAGCTCAAACGAAAGCCAGGGACCATCACGTCCCGGCATGTCCACGCGACCGCTTATTTCCGGCGTGCTTTGCCGACTTCCGGACAGTCGCATGAACCTCCTTTTCCGTCATCCCATGAATTTTTTTCGTCTCTTCTTTGCTTCCACCTTCTTCATTGTTTCCGGCCTCCGGGCTCAAACTCCTTCGCCGCCCGCTGAAATGAGCGAGGTTGTGGTCACCAGCAGCCCTTTAGGCCGCACCTTGTTCGAACAGGCCCAACCCGTCAGCGTTCTCTCTGGGCAGGAGCTTCAGCAAAATCTCCAGCCCACACTGGGCGAAACGCTGTCCAACACGCCCGGGGTTCGCTCCACTTACTTCGGACCAGCGGCCAGTCGTCCAGTCATCCGGGGACTCGATGGTGACCGCATTCGCGTGCTGCAAAATGGCGTCAACACCGTTGATGCTTCCGCCACTAGTGTGGATCACGCGGTGAGCTTTGATCCAGTGAGCGTGGAGAGCATCGAAGTCGTGCGCGGCCCCGCTACTCTGCTCTACGGTGCTAATGCCATTGGCGGCGTGGTCAACGTCACCGACAACCGCATCCCTGATGAACGCATTGATAGGCCGCTGCGTGGCAGCCTCGGCGGACGCTACAGTTCCGTCGATAGCGGGCTCAGCCGCGACATCATGCTGGAAGGCGGTGTGGGAGGCTTCAACTACCATCTGGAAGCCTACCGTCGCGAGATGGAGGACACCCGGATTCCTGGCTTTGCCCGCTCCGCCCGCCTTCGCGCCATTTCACCCCTGGCTCCCGGCGAACGGGAAGAACGTGATGTGCTGCTCAACAGCTACTCCACCACGGAGGGCTTCTCGGGCGGAGCTTCCTATATCTTTGAGGGTGGATACATCGGCGCGGCTTATTCCGGCTTCGATGCCGACTACGGCTCAGCCGCTGAGAAGAACGTGCATATCGAGATGCAGCAGCGCCGCTGGGACATTCAGGGTGCCTTGTTCGCGCCCGTCACCGGCATCAAGACTATCAAGTACAAGTTCGGCCTCAGCGACTACACCCACACCGAGTTCGAAGGTCTGGCCCTCGGCACGGAGTTCAACAATCAGGGCTACGATGGGCGTATCGAAGTTGCTCATGAGAAGGCCGGGCCATTTGAAGGAGCCCTTGGTTACCAGACCGAGCGCAGTGATTTCTCTGCCACAGGCGAGGAGAAGTTTCTGCCTGAGACGCTCACCCGCACCAACTCTGGCTTCGTGTTCGAAGAAATGGAGCTCGCTCCGCGATGGAAGCTTCAAGGTGGCCTGCGCCACGATCACATCACGGCAGACGCACTTTCCGATGCTGATTTCGGCCCTGCCCGCAGCCGCACCTTTAATGATCTCAGCGGATCGCTGAGCGTGGTCTTCACGCCCAACGATGACTATGCGGTGGCCCTGTCCGCCACTTGGTCGGAACGCGCACCTACTTATCAGGAACTGTATGCGAACGGTCCACATGTGGCCACGGGGGCCTTTGAGGTGGGTGATGACAACCTCGCTGTGGAGAAGGCCTTGGGCTTCGATCTATCCCTTCGTAAGCGCACCGGTGTCGTCACTGGCTCCGCCACCGCTTTTTACACCCGTTTCCGTAACTTCGTTGGTCAGTTCCCCACCGGTGCCATGCGGCCATTGGATGGCGAGCTGTTGCCCGTGTACGAGTACCGCAGCACGGATGCCGAGTTCTTTGGTGGCGAGTTGGAAGCCACCTTCCACTTGATCAAGCCCGCGGCCGCCCCCGCTCTTGAAGCTGCGAGTTCCAAGAATCCGAAGCAACCCGTCACACCCATAACCCCAGAGCATTCGGGGAACACTTTAGACCTGGAATTGGAAGCGGATTATGTGCACGCGACTGACACCATCACCGGCAATCCGCTGCCGCGCATCTCCCCCTTCCACACCAGCGCCGCGATTGCCTTCCATCACGCCGACTTCCGGGCGCGGCTGGAAGGAATCTTCGCCGGGCGCCAATACCGCATTTCTGACAATGAACTGCCGACCGACTGCTACTTCATGGTTAATGCATCCGTCAGCTATGACTTCCACCTCAACGGCCTGGCCACCAACATCTATGTCAAAGGCGTGAACCTCACCAATGAGGAGGCGCGTGAGCATACTTCCTTTCTCAAGGACATCGCCCCCCTGGCGGGACGTGGCGTGGTGGTGGGCATGAAGGTGAACTTTTAGCTTATTCTCTCATCCCGCTCCGCACGCTACATTATGGTTAGAAAGCGTTCATGATCGCGTGAATACGATCAAATATCACGCAGGCCACCGGCAGTCATTCGCTTTGCGACAGGCTCCAAGTTGCGGGAGGTTTAATACACGCTTATATTTTCCATTTCTCGCATATGTCTTACCCGTCACGCCGCATTATCGACAGCTCTTCTAGAGCGCGTCCGTATGCGGCGTGGCTGTCGGGGTTAGCGGCGGCGGTACTGAGCATTGGCACCTATGGGGCGCTGCAACCGCTGCTGCCGCCGGTGGAGCGAGTTTTCGTTAGTGGCGATGATAACATCGAGGTGATGGACTTCCTGCCGCCAGCGGAAGCTCCGGCAGAATCACAGGCTGACGAGACTGCCGAGCAGCCGCCGGAGCCTGAGGTGGAGATTGCAATTCCTCCTTTGCCTGAGATCACACCGCCGCTGACTCCACCGGAAGTGCCTGAATTGGTAGCCTTGGATAAGCCGCCGCCACCTCCCACGCCGCCCAAAGCGCCCGAGCGCAACAAGCAGCCCGAGGCCAAACCAGCGCCCCGACGCGCCTCTCAGACGGCAGGCAATTCCACCAGTTCGGGAACAGCCAGTTCGCCGACGCTCTTTACTGGCGGCGGTGGTGGTCGCTTCCCCCAGCCCAGCTACCCGGCCTCGGCTCGTTCTGCTCGCGTGCAAGGCATGGTGCGCCTCATGATTACCGTCGAGGCCAGCGGCGTGCCTAGCTCCGTGGATATTCAGTCCTCCAGCGGCTCCGCCGCTCTCGATAGCGCGGCCGCTGATTGCCTGCGTCGCCGCTGGCGCTGGCCTTCCGGGCCTGTCCGCCGTTACATTGTTCCTGTTCTTTTCCAGCTTCGTTGACTTCATGCCTCCTCCCTTGCTCGCAAATATTGCCATCGACTTCTTCATCAAAGGCGGCCCCATCATGTGGCCCATCGCAGTCGTCACCGTGTTCGCCGTATGCATTCTTTTTGAGCGCCTGTGGTGGTGGACCGGACTTGCTCGCTCACGCCAACCCAAGGCTCTTGATGCCGTGCTTGAGGCTCTGGAAAATGGGGATGCTGCGGAGGCTCAAAGCCTATGCGCCCGTGCCTCCTCCGATCCCGTACTGCGAGTGATTCGCGCCGGTCTTAACCATCGTCACGCCAGCCTGCAAGGCGCGCTGCAAGCGGCTGCGGGCATCGAACTGCGCGCAGCAGGCCGCTACCTCACTGCGATGGATACCATCATCACACTGGCTCCCTTGCTCGGTTTGCTGGGCACCGTCACGGGTATCATGGGAAGCTTCCAGAGCATCGGTGGCAGCGAGCTCGCAGTGGAAAAAGTCACCGGCGGCATCGGCGAGGCCCTCATTGCCACGGCCTGCGGCCTGGGCATCGCGATCATGACCCTGATCCCCTACAACTGGTTGCACGCCAAGGTCGCCGGTCTTCAGCATGATATTGAAACCGCAGCCTGCAACGTCGAGGTCTTCGTGGCCCCCAAGACTCCAGGCGCATGAGAATCACATCCCCGCTTCCGCAAAAGAAGGCACGGCTGGAGATCATCCCGTTGATCGACATTATGTTCTTCCTGCTCGCCAGCTTCATGATGGTCACGCTCACCATGACCAAGCAGCACACCATCGCGGTAAACCTGCCTGCCGCTTCGAACACCACGACGAACTTGAAGCCGGATAACATCACATTGGCCGTAACTCCCTCCGGCCAGGTGATGCTGGAAAAGAAAGCGGTCACGCTTGATGAACTGGCAGCGGAGCTGAAGACACGCCTAGCGGCTAACAAGGAACTGCCGGTTTACATTAGCGGCGATGCCGCAACACCTCACGGAGCTATGATCGCCGTGCTGGATTATGTGCGCCGCTGCGGCGTGACCAAGGTCGCCTTCAACGTCAAACCCGCGAACTAGCCGCCTGATGCGATCCTTCTCGATCACGATCCTGTTCTTTCTGCTGCTGGGCATGTGCGCCCTTAGCGTGGTGCAATGGGCGCGCGAGAGCAGGCTGCGTGATACGGCCATCGCCGTGCGCAGCGACTTCCAAAAAGTCTCCACTGAACGCGATCAATTGAATGAACACGCCAAGGCCGTCGATGCGGAGATGCTGCGGATGACGACTGCTTTCGCGGAACTGCGCACGACTTCCGTGCCGAAAGCGGACATGGATGCGGTCGTCGAAACCAACACCAAGTTGAAGGAACAAATCGCAACGGCGAACCAGTCCATCATTCAGCAGAACGAA
>JAQGPI010000559.1 GCA_028293175.1 Verrucomicrobiaceae bacterium
GAAACTGTGAAGCGGACGGCGTACTCCTTGTCCGCAAGGAGGGCAACGGAAGGTTTACCACTGATCTCGCCGGTGGCGGTATTGAGCTTTAATCCCGCAGGCAGCCCTGTGGTGGCAAAGGACGTGGGTGTCTTCTGCGGATCGCTGTCGAAAGGGATTTGATAGTCCACATAAGTGTCCGCCACCATGGCCGGGGGCATGACAATGGTGTGGGGCACCCCGGCTGGCAGCGGGATCTCCGGCTTGCTGCCATACACAATCAAGATTGCGGTGGTGGTGAGGTTGCCGCTGGCAATGGTGCCGGTGCAGGTATAGGTGCCGGAATCGTCGGGCATGGTGAGCCGGAGACCGGTGATCGTGAGTGTCTTTGTAGCGCCGCCGGAGTAGCGGCTGTCGCCAGGCAGCGGGCCGCCGTTCTTCATCCAGGCGTAGCTGGTGATGGCTCCCGCAAAGCTTCCCGTCATGATCGCGGTGCCGCCTGTGGGCAGCTTGTAATACTTGGGTGCCGTGTCCGCCAGGCTGAGGATGGCATTCGCGCTGGTTCGGGAGCCGACAATATTTTTAACCACAACGAAATAGGTGCCGCTATGGGCTAGTTGCACATTGGGAATCACATAACTGCTGCTGGTGGCCCCTGCGATGGCGACGCCATTCTTCCACCATTGATAGGTGAAAGGGGCCGTGCCTCCCGCTCCCACTGACAAAGTGACCGTGGTGCCGACGGAAGCTGATTGTGACTGCGGGCCGCTGAGGGTCACCGGATCGTTGACGGAGAGCTGGACAGTGTTGCTGGTGGCAGTGCCGGCCGGGTTGGTGACCACCACACTGTAGCCGCCCTGATCGCTCTCTAAAGCATGGGCAATCGTGTAGCTGGCGCTCGTGGCCCCCGGAATGTCCATCGTGTCTTTGCGCCATTGGTAACTGAGCGGCAACGTGCCGGTGGCGGCCACGGTGAAGGTGACCGTGGTATTCGGGTTGACGGTTTTCGGGAGGGGTTGTGAAGTGATATGTGGCGCGAGCTGCCCCAGCCCCGTGAGCTTGATGGTAAACAACGCTTCATCGGCGTCATTGCTGGCGATGAGGAGACGGGCTGAACGTGTACCCTCGGCGGATGGAGCAAATGTGACGGTAAAGGTCGTGGATGCGCCCGCCGCCACAGTGGTGCTGCCCAGCGCCCCTGGAGTATAATCTGCGGCATTCGTGCCATCCGTAGTCACGGCGAGTCCTGTGAGGTCAGCCGCTCCGGTGTTCTTGATGGTGAAGGTTCTCACCGAATTGTTGGGCACTACCACGATGCCGAAGTCCACAGTGCCTGAGCCGGAAAGCAGCGGTGTCCCGGCGGGCTGCTCGACAGTGATCTCCGGGCCGCTAGTCCATTCGGCCATGCCGATGTCCACTCGGCCACCTGTCACACGCGACTGCTCGAAATAGTCAGCCTCACCGCTCGCGCTTGTGAAGGTGGGATCGCCGGCATTTACAGCCGGAGAACTCAGCTTTAGCGCGAAGTCGACCGCATTGACGGGGGAGTTCACGGCAAAGAGCGAGCTGGCGCTGGCGACGAACAGCGAACTCGCATCTTGCGACGAGGCAGCTTGCCAGCTGCTGAAACTTCCCTGGCTGATACCGTTCCAGATGAACTCAAGGTCATTGCTGGCCGTGCCGCTGTAGAGATTCCAATTGATCGCATTCGCCCCGAACGACCCATCGGTGGAGGTCTTGAGGATGAACTGCTTGCTGGTGGGGCCGCAGACGAAAAGGTTCTGTCGCACCGTGGTGCCAGTCACGAAATGCTGGATCGACAGGCTGCCGCCGCCATAGTCCTCGGTGTCGTTCTGGTAGAAGGTGTTGTTGCTCACAGCACAGTTTTGAGTCCCGCCATTCAAGAGCCCCGCACCGCCAAGAAACAGGCCGCCCACCTGATTGTGCCGAATCAGGTTATCCCGAATCAGGCAGCTTGCCGTGACCTTGTTGAGCGCTTCGCTGGAGAACGACATGCCGATATTGCAGTCGTGCACATCATTGCCCTCCACCGTGATGCTCGCCCCGCCGTCAACGTAAATGCCAGGGGCCGAGCGTGTGGAGTTCCGGTCTGCCTGAGTGCCAAAAGTGCCAGTGAAGTTGCCGCCGTAGCCGGGATTAAACTGGCTGTCGATGTTGTAGACCTGATTGCCCCGGACCACACCGTTGCGTGCGAAATCCACGGTGTCACTCAAGTCCGGCTGCTCATAGCCGATGAAGTCGATGCCAATGTTGTTGCCGTCATGCACCTGGTTGTTAATGACCTGGAAATTGGTCACGTTGCCGTTGATGGTTACGGATTCACTCTGGCCGGTACGCAGGTCATAAATCTCATTGCCCTCGAAAACGAGCTGATCGATGGCGGCGGAAGCGGTGCCATAGACTGCGACTCCAAAACCATTGGCGTCGGCATTGTAAAGCACCGCGTTGCTCTGGTAGATGTGATGCACCTTGTTGCGAATCAGCTGCAAGCCAGTGCCGCTGCCGCTGATGTAAATGCCAGCCGGCGTCTTTGCTTCATCGGTGGTTTCGTAGTTGCGGAACTCCAGGCCCTCCACCGTGATGTAGCTGCAGTTCGTTATCGACAATAAGGCGCTGACGTCATTGGGCGGGATCACGCCGGTCTGGTCAATGGCCGGGTACGCCGGTGAGCCGTCGCCATTCACGTCCGCCGCATAATTGCGGAGGCTGATGGGCGCGGGGGCTGTCCCGTTCTTCCCCGAGAAAGTGAGCCTCTCAGAGAACACCTGCTGGGCACCGCCCGCAGTCAAAGCCCGCACATAGATCGTATCACCCGCCACAGCCGCATTGATGGCAGTCTGAATGTTCCGAAGTGGCAGAGCTAGAGTGCCAGGGTTGGCGTTGCTGCCAGCGGTACTGACGTAATAACTCGCGCCCGAGGCGGAAACACCAAAGGCACAAAAGACGGATGCAACGTGAAGGAAGGTGGCGCTCATGGATCATTCAGCGTTGTTCGGGTTGTCTAGAGAGGAGAAGCGCGGATAGGCAGGGAGTGACTGCTACCCTAACACTCCGGCCCGCCATCGCTATGGGGTGTATTCTGGGAAGCGGTAAAGCGCTCCTTGAGCAAAAGTCCAGTCAGCGGTGGTTCAGCGTACCAATGAAGGCAAGGAGATTGCCACAGAAGTTCTTGATGCGCGCCATGACCCAAGTGAGTTAGAGCTACACTATCATAGCAAGTTGTCGCGTGTCGCGTTTGCCTTTGCTTGGGATGCTTAGCCTGGCGCCAGCCCATCAGCGGGCACTGATTCGTCTGAGTGAACGCCATGATTTCAGGGCTTGCGCTGTCGCCATGAATGACCTTCAAGTCCGTTCACCCGGCGGATATTCGGGGGGACAGTAAACATTAAAAGTAACCGCCTCCTTGTTGGACTCATTGATGAACCGATGGTCCTTTCCAGGAGAAATAACGATCACGTCTCCTCGCTTGAGCAAAACTTTTTCGCCTTCGACTTCGGCAGACAACTCGCCGTCCACCAGCAGCAGGATCTGTTCACTACCGGCATGGGCTTCGGGTTCGTCGCCGGTGGCTTTGCCGGGCTGCAAGATCATCACAGCAGTCTGACTGCGCTTACTGGTTTGGAGGACTTCAAACCACTCATGCGGATCGTGGATATTACAGACGTTCACGAGTGAGATATCGCGCCGCCTGATGGAACTGGCTGCCACCGGCTCTTTCCCAAAGCGACATAGTGCTACGGCAGTTGGAAGTAGACTTCATCTTTGGTACCAGCGCACCATTCAGTTAACAAACAGAATGCTGGTGCCCGTCCAAGAATTCAGTTTCGCGGGCGTGGAATCTGCTTTTCGGTGAGACCTCATGAATCAATCCCTGATGCCTTGGAAGACTCTCGCCGCGACGGTGGGTGTCGGCGTGCTTAGCGATGGCTGGAATCTAGCTGATCCTCCAAGCGCTGATGAGCCGCGTGTCTTCACCTTGGAGGTAGCGTTTGCCTCTGCCTTCTTCAGCACGCCGGTGGTCACTCTTGGCCTTACCGGGTTCGATATGGACCCATACACCGCCAGCCGCATCAGCTTGAAGGTGGTGGACCCTTCACGTACCGGCTTTAAGGTGGAGATCGCAACGTGGCGTGACAGCCGCGTTTATTCCGTCGAGTTTAACTGGTTCGCCATTGGCGCTTAACCCGCTTCTGGCCGCTCCCACGGCTGGCGGTAGGGGCGTCGCAGCAACTTGTTAGCCTCTTTATCACCAATGATCTGTCGCGCGGCGGGATCATAGGAAAGGGGACGGCCGGTCTGCATAGCGAGATTGGCCAGGATACAGCTCGCCGTGGAGATATGGCCCTGCTCAATATCCGCCACGGGGCGACTGCGTTTGTCCACGGCGGCGATGAAATCGAGCATATGCAGCCGGGTTGCGGGAGCGGCGTTGAGTTCGATGTCCTTCTCCGTTAGATCCTCCGGGAACTTGTCTTTTTCGAACACGCAGTCGAAGTGCAGGGGCTTTGCGTTCTTGTCATTCGGGATGAAGTCAGCCCGCATGGTGCTGGCTTTGAGCACGCCCTTTTCACCATAGATGAATAGGGCCCAGGGATAATCGGGATCGGCGGGCGGACCCCAGGTACGATGCTGCCAGGAAACAGTGAGATCATCGTACTCGAAGTTGGCGGACTGGGTGTCGGAGATATTCGACTTGCCGTCCTTATCCACAAAGATGCCACCAGCTGAGCTAATGCGCTTAGGCCAGCCGAGACCAAGCATCCAGCGGGTGGTGTCGAACATATGCACGCACATGTCGCCCACGATGCCGTTGCCATACTCCATGAAGGTGCGCCACCAGCGCCGGTGTGGGAGCCCGTCATAGGGGCGCAGCGGTGCGGGTCCGGTCCACATTTCATAGTCGAGGAAGTCGGGCGCCGGCTCAACCCCAGGGTTGCCGTTCGCGCGCATGTGGAAGTAGCAGCACAACTCCACATGGCCGATCTTGCCCAGCAGGCCCGACTCTACGACCTGCTTCTTTGCCTCGATCAAATGTGGGGTGCTCTTGCGCTGGGTGCCTACCTGGACCACACGCTGGTGCTTGCGCGCCGCTGCCAGCATGGCTTCGCCCTCGGCGATATCCACGCTGATGGGCTTCTGAACGTAGACATCAGCCCCCGATTCCACGGCGGCGATCATCTGCAGCGCATGCCAGTGGTCGGGTGATCCAATCAAGACGAGGTCCAGATCCTTCTCCGCCAGCATCTTGCGGTAGTCCGAGTACAAGCGGGGCTTTTTGCCCGACTTTTGCCGCTGACTGATGAGATCCGCAGCTCCGTTGAGCATGTTTTTATCCACATCGCAGACCGAAACCACCTCCACCGGGGCCACCTGCGTAAGCCTGAAGACGTCGCTCTTCCCATACCAGCCCGCGCCGATCAAACCCACGCGACGCGGCTTCTGATTTACCAGATCCAGGCCGTAGGCTCCTAGCTGCGAGAGGGCAAAGGACGAAGCTCCTGTGTGCAGAAAGCGTCGGCGGCTGATGTTGAAGAGAGGTGGAGGTGGCATGGAGAGAGAAGGGGATGGAGGAGCGAATTGAACCACGGAGCTCGCGATTCTGGCAAGTGGGATCGAGAGGCGGGCCGCCTTCATCATTCCCCAAATGAGCAGTTGATAATTAGCTATAATTAATATAATAATTGTAATTACTGCCGCTGGTCGGCCGGTTTGCCCATGAGAACCTTCCTTATCCTCATTCCCGCAGTAGCCCTTTCCCTTATGGTGGGCTGGATGGGGGCATTGTCGATGCACTCGGCGGGGCCATCGTCACTTGCCGCAAGCGGGGCAGAGGCCCGCAAGATCCTTTTTTATCAAAGTCCCATGCACCCGTGGGTAAAGGCCGACAAACCAGGCCAATGCACGGTATGCGGCATGGCGCTGGTGCCGGTGTACGAGGGCGGCAAGAGCTTCGACCAAGGTGCCGCGGGCGGCTCCGATATTGTGATGCTGCCACAGGGATCGCCGAATGTAACCGGAGTGAAAACCTCAGAAGTGAGGCGAGAGAAGCTGATTCGTACGCTGCGCGTGGCGGGTCTGATCGAGGGTGATGACTCGAAAAACCGAGTGCTGAGCGCGACTGCGCAGGGGCGCATTGACCGCTTGTTTGTGAACTACGAGGGTGCCGAAGTGAAGCAAGGCCAGCCGCTGGCCAGCTTTTTCAGCCGCCCGCTATTGGGAGCGGCGAGTGAATACCGTCTGTCGTTGAAGCAGGGCGGCGCGGTACTGGCCGCAGCGCGCGACCGGTTGTTGCAGTTCGGCCTTTCGGCGGAGCAGATCGCTGCCATTCCGGAACGCCGGGATGACGACATTCATTTCGAGCTTTCCGCCCCAGCCACGGGCACCGTCATCAAGCGGCATGTATATGAAGGACAGAGCGTAATGGAAGGGGAGCGGTTGTTTGAGATCGCGGACTTCTCCACCATGTGGTTCCAGTTCGTCGCCTATGAACAGGATCTACCGTTAGTGGCGCTCGGCCAGAAAGTGGAAATCACCGTGCCAGCGCTGCCGGGCCAGACCTTTTCGGCGGTGATCAAGTTCATCAACCCCAACCTGGATGGCATGACGCGCTCGGCTCGTGTTCGGGTCGAAGTGGAAAACCCTGAGCGTGTGCTCCGGCGCAATCTTTACGCTCAGGCAACCGTGGCACTGGAAGCCCCAGAAGTGGTGACCGTGCCGCGTACGGCGGTGCTGTGGCCGGGCAAGAGCCCTCGCGCTTATATTGAAAAAGGCACCGGCACCTATCAGGATTGCGCGTTGAAATTGGGTCGTATGGGCGATGATTCCTGGGAAGTGATGGAAGGTCTGCACGAAGGGGACCGCGTGGTAACCAATGGGAATATGCTCATTGATGGACAAGCGCAGTTGAATAACAACATGACGCTGCCGATGGATGCCCCGGCAAACGCCGCGTCCGGCAAGCCTGCAACCCCTGAGATGAAAGCTTATTTGAATGGGGTTGCGGCCATCACGGAGGCCTTGGCGAGTGATAATCTGACAGGCTATATGTCGGCGGTCAGCAAGCTGCCGCCCGCGCCTGCGGAACTGAAGGTAACGGTAAAGCTCAGCAGTCGTGCCACAGACCTGATGGCGGCGCGCAAAGCCTTCTTGCCTTTCAGCCAGGAGGTGGCTGCTTTGGCGAAACCGTTGGTGGGTCAGATGGCGAATTTGAAGGTATTCTTTTGCCCGATGACCGAGGATCTGTGGAAGGGCGCGCCTAACAACGCCAAGTGGGTGCAACTCACTGCCGAGGTCCGCAATCCTTACTGGGGCAAGGAAATGCTGAACTGCGGAGCGGAGGCGAAGTAGATGATTTCTGCCCTCATCGACTGGTCTCTGAAAAACCGTTTCCTCGTGGTTTGTGCCACGCTGGTTTTGGTGGGCTTGGGCGTGCGGGCGGTGGTGCAGACGCCGGTGGATGCGATTCCAGATTTGAGCGAAAACCAAGTGATTGTGTTTGCCGACTGGATGGGCCGCAGCCCACAGGAAGTGGAGGACCAAGTGACCTATCCGTTGAGTGTGAATCTGCAAGGACTCGCGGGTGTGAAGACGGTGCGCGCCACCAGCATGTTTGGCTTCTCGCTCGTGACGGTGATCTTCAAGGATGATGTGGACAACGGCTTTGCGCGGCAGCGTGTGCTGGAGCGGTTGAATTATCTTGGCGGCAGCCTGCCTGCGGGCGTGGAGGCCAAGCTGGGGCCCGATGCGACCGGCCTCGGCTGGGTGTATCAGTACTATCTCGACGTCGATCCCAAGCTGGCGGCGGACTATCGCTATGACCTGGGCGAACTGCGTTCCTTGCAGGACTGGTTCATCCGCTACCAGCTCAACAGCGTGCCGGGCGTGGCCGAAGTGGCTAGCGTGGGAGGCTTCGTGAAGCAGTATCAAATCGAGGTGGATTCCAATAAGATGCGCTCGGTGGGCGTGTCCCTCGACATGGTGATGATGGCGGTGTCACAGAGCAATCTGAATGTCGGCGGCAAGACCATTGAAGAGAATGGCATGGAGTTCGTAGTGCGCGGTGTGGGATTGGTAAAAGGCACTGCGGACATCGAGCAGATCGTGCTGATGGAAAAGGAAGGCACGCCGGTGTACTTGCGCGATGTGGCGCGGGTGGAGATCGGCGGTGACTTCCGGCGCGGCACGCTGGATGTGGACGGCAGGGAAGTGGTGGGCGGCACGGTGGTGATGCGCACGGGCGAGAACGCCCGCGATGTGATACACCGTGTTAAAGAACGCATCGTGCAGGTGCAGGCCAGTCTGCCGCCGGGCGTGACGATCAAATCCTTCTATGACCGCAGCGAGCTCATCGACCGTACCATCGACACGCTGAAGCATGCGCTTACGGAGGAGATCGTGCTGGTGATCCTGGCGCACATCGTTTTCCTCTTTCACTTCCGCAGCATCCTGATCGTCACGTTCCCGCTGCCGGTGTCCATCCTCATCAGTTTCATCATGATGAAGGAGACAGGCATGACCTCGAACATCATGTCGCTCTCTGGCATCGCCATCGCCATCGGCGTGCTGGTGGATGCTGCCATCGTGCTGACGGAAAATGTGATCCGCCATTGCGAACATGCAGAGCGGCACAAGGGCGCAAGGCTCACGGCACAGGAAACGCTTTACCTTGTTAGTCAGGCATCGAAGCAAGTGGGCAGGCCGATCTTCTTCGCCATGGCCATCATCATCCTGGCCTTCGTGCCGGTGTTTGCGCTGACTGGACAGGAGGGCAAGCTGTTCCATCCGCTGGCTTTCACTAAGACCTTTGCGATGGTGGGCTCCACCTTGCTGGCGGTCACCATTGTGCCGGTGCTGTGCAGCATACTGGTGCGTGGGCCGTTCCATTCGGAGGACCGCAACCTGCTGATGCGCGTACTGCTGGCGATCTATGATCCGGCGCTGAAGTTTGCCTTGAGTCACCGCCGCACGGTGATGGCGATGGCGGCTATGATTTTGGCCACCGCGCTTGTTATGGCTTTTGGTTTGCCGCGTCAGATGAACGACCGTCTGGCTGCACTGCCAACCTTGCAAAAGCTTACGCGTGGCATGGGCCGCGAGTTCATGCCGCCGCTCAATGAAGGCAGTCTGCTGCTGATGCCCACATTGGTGCCGAGCACGTCGCTCAGCGAGATCAAGCGAGTGATGGCGTGGCAGGATCAGGTCATTGCCGCCATGCCCGAAGTTGCCTCCGCCGCAGGCAAACTGGGCCGTGCCGACAGCGCCACCGATCCCGCGCCCACGGAGATGATTGAGACCACCATCATGCTCAAGCCGCAGAGCGAAT
>JAQGPI010000568.1 GCA_028293175.1 Verrucomicrobiaceae bacterium
TTCATGGGCGATACCGGATCGCTGGCGCTGGGCGGTTGCATTGCTTCGCTCGCCATCGGCTCCCGCCAGGAAATCGTGCTCGTGGTCGTGGGTGGCGTCTTCGTCATGGAGGCCCTCAGTGTAATCATCCAGGTGGTGAGCTTCAAGAAACGCGGTAAACGCGTATTTCGCATGGCCCCCATCCATCACCATTTTGAACTCGGAGGGTGGGTGGAAAACCAGGTGATCATACGGTTCTGGGTTCTCTCGCTAATCTGCGCCCTAGTCGGCCTCGGTACGCTCAAGCTTCTCTAAAATCATGCTCTTCACTGGACAGCATTTTGCCATTCTGGGTGCCGCGCGCAGCGGCCTGGGAGCGGCGCGTCTGGCCGCTAGAAACGGAGCGAAGGTGACGCTCATTGATGAAGGTAATCTCGCCAAGTTCGCCCACGCCATGGAGACCGCGCAGGCAGAAGGTTTGAATATCCTGCTGGGTGATGACGCCAAAGCGCTCACCGTGAACCCCGGAGATTTCCAGCTCGCCATCCTCAGCCCCGGCTTCGACGTGAACTGGGCGCTGCCGAAGAAGTTCAGCGATGCCGGCACGAAGCTGACCGGCGAGATGGAATTTGCCTCCACGCTCACCAAGATGGAAATGACTGCCATCACCGGCACTAACGGTAAGAGCACCACCACGGAACTGCTGGCCGCGGTGTTCAACGGCTGCGGCCTTCGTTCCATCCCGTGCGGCAATCACGGGCTGGCGATCTCGGAACTGCTTGTGGATCACGGTGAAGTCTTCGACATGCTGGCCAATGAGGTGAGCAGCTTCCAGTTGGAAACCATCGAGACTTTCCATCCCCACATCTCGATGTGGCTGAACTTCGCGCCAGATCATCTGGATCGGTACCCGGATGAGGCCGCCTACTTTGCCGCCAAGAGGCGCATATTCATGAACCAGACAGTATCGGACTGGGCGATTGTGAATGCCCTGGATGTGGAGCTATTGGGCAGCCTGAAGCCGCTGGTCCTGACCTTCTCGGCGCAGCCTGAGCACGAGGACGCCACTTTTGCCTATCGCGACGGCCAGTTCTTCCATCAGGGCCATGTGTTCGGCGATGCCAGCCGCATTACACTGCGCGGACGGCACAACATGGAGAACGTGCTCGCCGCCATCGCCGCCGGATGGATCAAGGGTCTTACCTTTGAAAAGATGCTCGCCGCCGTGGCCGCCTACGAGCCGCCCGCGCATCGCTGCCAGCTCGTGCGCGAATGGCATGGCATCGAGTTCATCAACGATTCCAAGGCCACCAATCTGCACGCTCTTGAAAGCTGCGTCCGCTCCCTCGAACGCCCCATCGTGCTGATCGCCGGCGGCAAGGAAAAGGGCCTCGACTATCATCCGCTGCGCGCTGCCATCCCGGGCAAAGTGCAGGCCATGGTACTGATCGGCGAGATTGCAGGAACGCTGGCTGACACCTTTGGCGACCTAGTGCCCTGCCAGAAGGCAAAAGGCATGGCGGAAGCAGTCACTCTTGCCGCCGCCGCTGCCAAGGCTGGCGACGCCGTGGTGCTCTCCCCCGGCACTTCCTCTTTCGACATGTATTCCGGATATGCCGAACGCGGGAACAAATTCCGCGATGCAGCCCTCGCCCTCCGCTGAGTCTCCCCACTTTCAACACAACACAACAACCGCCCAACCATCCCGACGCCATGAGCAAAAAAAACAAAGGTACCGTCCTCAATATGATTGAACGCGAACGCCATCGCGTGGCCGCCAGCATCACGAGGGAGCAGGATTGGGAGCAGCCGGAGCCGAACAGCGGTCTGGCGCGCATGTTCGTCATCATGCTGCTCATCCATGTCTTCGTCATTGGCGGCATCATCATCTATGATTTTGTGGGCGGCGATTCCACAACGAAATCCACACAGGCCAGCGCCACGGTCGCCTCCACTCGCGCTTCCTCCAGCAGCACCGCGGCACACGTTTCCACCGCATCACTGCCTACCGTTGCCTCTTCCAACGCCAGCACACCATCGGATACTGTAGCACCCGCTCCAGAGGCCCCCAAGATCCCTGCCCTTTCGGTCCCTGAGACGGCTTCCAACAGCCTGATGCCCAAGGCCGTGCCTTACACCGGTCCTCTCAGCCTGACTCAAGAGAATCCTTCTGATCCGTCGATGGCTGCCATGGCTGGCAGCAAGCCATCGCCACTGGCGGTCGCCAAGGCCAACACCTTCGACCCCATCGCCTTCAAGCCTGATCCTGCCGACCACGCCACGTCAGATTCTCGCGCAACCCCCACGCGCACCAGCGAGCCTGCAAAGGAAAAGAGCCCGCCCGAAAAGGCGAAGATCTCCCCCGACAAGCCCAAGGCGCAAGCCGAAAAGCCCCGCGTTGCCGACAAGCCACCTTCGGGTGACAAGCCCCATCCAGTGGCTACCCCAAGTGCCATGCGCAAGTCCCTTGACGGCGACAGCAAGCCGCCTGCCGCCACTACGACCAAAAAGAAGAACAAGGAAGAGTCCTCCCCTCCTTCCACGAAGAAAACTGCCCCAAAAACCGGCTCCTCACGCAAGTACACCATTGTGAAAGGTGATACAGTGTACAGCCTCGCCCGCCGCTACAAGGTCAGCGAAGAGTCCATCATGAAGGCCAACAACATCAAGAAGGCCGGCAGCCTGGGCCTGGGCAAGAGCATCACCATACCTGCCGCCAAGTAGCCTCACCTCCGCATCTCATGGCCAAGCGCAGCATCTTTCTCATCGCCTTTGCCGTCGTGCTCCTGCTCACGCTGGGCTTCGGCATGCTGGCCAGCGCCAGCTACTATACCGCTGAGAATGGCAACGGCGACTACGCCATGGTCATGCGCCAGCTCGTGTGGCTGGTGACGGCGGTGGTGCTCGGGCTCTGCTGCTGCGTGATGGATTATCATGTGCTCCTGCGCTGGAAATGGTACCTGCTGGCGGCGGCGGCGGTCATGCTGGCGCTTTGCTACGAGTCCCACGTCGGCATCAAGATCAATGGTGCCAAACGCTGGATCGGCCTGCATGCGCTCGGGCTCAAAAGCGCTCGCGTGCAGCCATCGGAATTTGCCAAAGTGGCCCTTATCATCTCGCTTGCCGGCTGGTATGGCATGCGTGAGCGGATCGGCCGCACCTTCATCCAGGGCTTCCTTCTGCCCCTGCTCATGCTAGGCGTCATCGTGGTGCTCATCGGCGGCGAGATGGACCTCGGCTCCGCCCTCATCGCGGCCTGCGTCGGTCTCAGCATCATGATCGTGGCCGGTGCCAGGATGCGCTACATCAGCCTCGCTAGCGCGCTCGTTCTCGCCTCGCTCTGGCTGATGGTCGTCATCACGCCGAACCGCATGACGCGTGTGACCGCCTTCCTCTCCGAAATCCCCGCCTTGGCCAAAACCAAGTACGGCGACACCAGCCGACTGACCAAGGAGCAGCAGGAAGGCATTCGCGACAAAAAGCGCCAGCAAGAGCTTGCCCGCATGGCCTTTGGCAGCGGCGGCACGGAAGGCGTCGGCGTTGGCCAGGGCCGCATGAAAATGTACTCCTTGCCAGAAGCGCACACCGATTTCATCTTGCCGATGGTGGGAGAGGAACTGGGCCTGTACGGCACTCTCGCCGTGGTGTTTGCCTTCGTCATGATCATCCTTGGCGGCATGTGCATCTCCAGCTACGCGCCGGATACCTTTGGCAAGCTGCTCGGCTTCGGCATCACGCTGCTCTTCGGCCTTGAGGGTCTCATGAACATGGGAGTGACCACCGGTGTTCTACCGAACAAAGGGTTACCCCTACCTTTCGTCAGTTATGGCGGTTCGTCCCTGGTCATGGCCATGATCAGCGTGGGCATCCTATGCAACATTTACCGCCAGGGCGTTTACCGCTCGCCTGACAATTTACCGGTGATTCGGAAGAAAAATCGTTGGACTCCGCGCCTAAGTGATAATGGTGCGGCACAGTTCGAATGAGTTCTCCAAAATCCAGCAAATCTCATGTCATCATCGCGTGCGGCGGCACCGGTGGGCATCTGTTCCCAGGCATCGCCGTGGGCGAAACCCTCATTGCACGGGGTCACAAGGTGACGCTGCTCATCAGCGAGAAGAAAATCGACAGTCTGGCCGCCTCCGGCCATGCCGATCTTCATTTCGAAAAGATGCCCTTCCAGGCCATGCCCAAGCCCTGGTCGCCCAAGATGATCCCCTTCCTGATCGGCCTATGGAAAGGTCGCAACCAGTGCCGGGCGCTCATCCAAAAAACCGGCGCTACCGTGGTGCTGGGCATGGGCGGCTTCACTTCCCTCATCCCGCTCGTGGCCGGTAAGAAAGAGAAATGCAAAACCCTCATCCACGAATCCAACTCGATTCCGGGTAAATCAAACCGGCTCAACGCCCGCTTTTGCAACACCGTGCTCTGCGGCTTGGAAGCCTGCAAACCGCTCTTCGACAAGCACCCTGATGTGCGAGTGGTGGGCACCCCCATTCGCACCGGCATGATGAAGCCGATCACGGAGGACGCCCATGCGTTCTTCAAGCTCGACAAGAGCCGCAAGACCCTGCTCATCATGGGCGGCAGCCAGGGCGCTCGCGGCATCAACCGCGCCGTCGGCACCGCCCTGCGCGACCTGTTTGAGCGTGGCATCCAGATCCTGCACATCACCGGCCCGAACGATTATCAAGAGGTGCGCGATGCGTATTCGAAGTTTGCCGACATGCCGCAAACGGTGGTCGCTTTCTGCCACCGCATGGAGCTCGCCTATGCCGTCGCCGATCTCGCGCTGGCACGCTCCGGTGCCTCCACATTGACTGAGCTCGCATGGTTCGGCGTGCCCAGCCTGCTGGTCCCCTACCCCTTCGCCGCTGAAGATCACCAGACCCGCAACGCTGAGATCTTCGCCAATGCCGGTGCCGCCAAACTGATGCCCGAAAACACCCTCAACGCCACCACGCTGGTCGAAGCTGTGATGGAGGTGTTTGAAAACAAGAAGACCGCTAACGCCATGCAAAACGCGGCGAAGAAGCTGGCGGTGCGAGATTCGGCTCTGAAGATCGCGAAGATCGTCGAGGAGACGTAGTCCTCACTTATGGCCGGGCCCTATTTCCTCGCCACCGAGCGTTTCGATGCCTCGGACAAGGCCTGGCGGAAATACATCGATTGGGCCCATATCCCTGGTCTCACGGAGATCGTGAGTCTCGACGTTTTGCTTTGTCCCAGCCTCATCAAAGAGCTTCAACCGGAAGACTGGAACCACAATGTCCACGAGGACTACTGTTGCCATTACTTCGCCGACCTCGAGTACCTGATCCAGCGGGTCTCAAGCTTTCCACGCCGCAATATCCTGGCCGTTTATCGTAATCCTGAGGCTCCTACGGTCATCAATCCATCCCAGGGTAATTTCCAGTTAGTTGGCCATGATCTGACTGACGAAACGGGTATCAGCGCCCTCACCAACTGCGGGGGATTTACCGATGTGTTTGGCAACGATGAACTGAATGGCTTCGGCCTCATTGAAGACTTTGACAAGGCCAGCACTGTCCGGTGCCTGCTTGCCGAGAAACATTCTGAAGAGGGCCATGCGCAGTGTAAACTCCATGCGCTCTGGAGACTTGATGAAGGGTGAAGATCGCAAGAGTGATGCTGATTTTACGGCATCTCATCTCCTGGATCAGGCACAATATCAGGAACCATGCTGAGGATGCGGTCGAACTCTTTCAAGTCTGCCCTTTCAGCACGCTCCCGCAGGTAATCCACTGTCGCCATTGAGGCGAGCTTTTCAGCAGCGGCGGAAATCAGAAACTGGTTCATGGAATAGCCATCCTTTGCCGCTAGCTCTTTGATGCCGCGATGCAGGGATTCTGGAACTCGAATGGACAAGGTAGTCATAATATCAGATCATCGTGAGGGCTTGAGCTGGAGAAATGGCGCGAACTCCCATCGAGTCTACGCCGCGAAAATCTTTAATGTTGTGAGTTTTCAAGTCTTCCTTTTCTTTGGCGAGAACAAGTCAGGCAAAACTCGCAAGAGATTGACCTTTCCATCACCAATCTACATTGCCAGAGCCGCCCGGCGATTCATAGTGCCGCACCTCACTCATGAATCACCCCATCCTCTCCGTTCTCGCCGAAGGCAAGCACCCCATGCGCATCGATTTGATCGGCGTCGCGGGGTCCGGCATGAGCGGATTGGCTTCGTTGCTGATCTCGCTGGGGCATAAGGTGAGCGGTTCGGACAAGGTCACGACTCTGGAAACGGAGCGTCTTGAGAAGGCGGGTTTGCAGTTCTTCAGTCCCCACTCGGATCGCGAGGTGGAGGACTGCGACATGGTCATTTATTCCAGCGCCATCAAGCCCGGCAACGTGGCCTACGAGGCCGCGTACAAGCAGGGCATCCCGCTGGTGCGCCGCGCCGAAGCCCTGGCGGCAGTGATGATGAACAAGAAAGGCGTGGTCGTGGCTGGTACTCATGGCAAGACCACCACCTCCGCCCTCACCGCGCATGTGCTGCGCCAGGGTGGCAAGAAACCCTCTCATTACGTCGGTGCGGAAATCCCCATCCTGGGCTCCAACGCCCATTGGGACAAGGACGGCGAGCTGTTCGTCGCCGAGGGCGATGAGAGCGACGGCACTCTCGTGAACTTCCATCCGGAGCATTCCATCATCCTCAACATCGAGCCCGAGCACCTTGATTTCTACGCCGATATCGAGGCCATCAAAGTCGTCTTCCGCCAGCTCCTCTCGCAAACCAAAGGCCTGTGGGTGTACTGCGCCGAAGATCCCGTGGCTAGCGAACTGTGCGCCAAATACGAGCATGCGGTGAGCTATGGCTGGAACCAGAGCGAGCACGATTTTAGTGCCCGCATCATTGATGCGCGCCCATCGCAGACCGAGTTCGAAGTCTTCGCCAATGGCCTGTCATTGGGCAACGTCACGCTCGGCATTCCTGGCAAACACAATGTCTCCAATGCCCTCGCTGCCATTGCCCTCGCCTCGCGCACCGGTGTTTCATTTGAAGCCATCCAGCGCGCGCTGAGCAGCTTCCGCGGGGCCAAGCGGCGGTTCGACATCCGCCACGCGAGCCAGCGTTTCACCATCATTGATGACTACGGCCACCATCCCACGGAGGTGAAGGCCACGCTCGCCACCGCCCGGGCCTTGAACCCGCAGCGCCTGCTCTGTCTTTTCCAGCCGCATCGTTTTTCCCGCACTCAGTTGTTAAAGAAAGAGTTCGGCGGTGCCTTCAACGATGTGCAGGTGCTTGCCGTGACGGATATTTATCCCGCCAGCGAGAAGCCGCTGCCGGGCGTCACGGGCGAGACCATCCTTGAGGAGGTGCGCCTGCAAAGCAGCGTGGAATGCCATTCCACGCCAACGATGATGACGGCGCGCGACAAGATCGGCAACCTCTTGCGGCCCGGCGATCTGTTCATCACTCTTGGCGCTGGCAATGTGCATGAAGTGGGCACCTGCATCGCCCGCGATTTGAAGGTCGCGGAGGAACTCTGGTCCTTGCTGGATGCCAATGGCGGCGGCACCATGAAGCTCTACGAGCCGATGAGTCGCCACACTACCTTTCTCATCGGCGGCCCCGCGCAGTATTGGATTGAGCCGCGCACGGAGGCCGCCTTTGCCGCCATCGTTCGCTACCTGCGCGGCGCGGCCGTGCCCATCCGTGTGATCGGTCGCGGATCGAACCTGCTGGTCAGAGATGGCGGCATCCGTGGTGCCGTCATTCATCCAGCCAAGGGTGAATTTGAAGACGTGCGAGTCGAAGCCGACGGCACCTTGTTCGCCGCCGTGGGTGCGCGTTTGAAGAAGATCGCCAGCGCCGCGCGCAATGCTGGTTTGGGCGGGTTTGAATGGATGGAAGGCATCCCTGGCAACCTCGGTGGCGCGGTGCGCATGAATGCTGGTGCGATGAAAACTGAAACCTTCGATCAGGTGGTAAGCATTCGCTTCCTCGACCTCGACGGCCAGATCAAGGAGAAGCCGCTGGCAGAGATCGAGCATCACTACCGCAGCGTGCCGGAATTTGAAGAACGCTATGTGTTAGGCGCACGCCTGCGCGGCCCTGCTGCGGATGTGGCCAGCATTGATGCGGGGCTCGAAGCCTCACGCGTGAAGCGCCGCACGAGCCAGCCGGTAGGTGCCAGCGCCGGCTGCATTTTCAAGAATCCGGAGGTCTGTGGCGCGGGCAAGCTCGTGGACGATCTGGGCCTGAAAGGCAAGCGCGTGGGCAAGGCTGTTGTCTCGGATGTGCATGGCAACTTCATCCTCAATGAAGGCGGTGCCACCGCGCGGGATGTGCTCGATTTGGTGGCGCAGATCCAGGAGATCGCCATGCGAGAGCGCGGTGTGCATCTGGACATGGAAGTGAAGGTCATTGGCGAGAACTTGCCAATGGCGTTATAAGCCATGTCTCTTTCCTGCGCTTGACCCGCGCCCTTTTCCCCAAGACCATGCGGGAGGTTTCCACCTTCCATGACATTCCGCGAATGCAGCTTTCAGCAGGCTCCGGAGATCCTTGCGATCTTCAATGATGCGATCCTGAATTCCACCGCCTTGTACGATTACAAGGAACGAACGATGGCGCAG
>JAQGPI010000600.1 GCA_028293175.1 Verrucomicrobiaceae bacterium
GGCTTGGCTAGTGCCCAAGCGGTCGAGCCTTGGATGGCCGCGAGGCGCTTGCGGTCGGACTCGGCGGTCTTGCGCTCGGCCTTGAGTTGTTGTTTCGCTTCGTCGAGCTGCCGGCGCAGGCTAGCGGCTTCATCCGCGAGGAAAGCAGCGAGCGAAGCTGCTTCAGTAGCGGGCAGCGGCCACGGCTGAGGGCCGAGACCACGCGGGCCTAGCCGAGTCCGGGCGTGGGAGACCGTTTCCTCATAGAAGCCCACGATGCGGGCCCCTTGCGCCTCGAGCCCGAAACGCTGTATACCGAACCCACGTGCAGCCCTGCCCATACTTTCGCGCAGAGCGGGCTGGGCAAGGAGCTGTCGGCAAGCCGCAAGCATCTCCTCGGTGCTGCCATTGGGGGTGATCCATGCATTAACACCGTGGGTCAATTCGGCACCTATATTGGCGCCGCAAAGGATCACCGGTTTGCCCAGGCAGAGGTACTCAGGCACTTTGGCAGGAAGGCGATAGCGGTTGAAGCCATCATCGCCTCCGGGCTGCACGAACACATCGCACAGGGACATGATAGCGGGGAGCTCGTCGCGATCAACGAAGCCCAGGGAGATCATGAAGTCCGCCGGATCAAAAGACAGCCCCTCGGAGGTCGCTGGATCGGTTTTGCCGGTACGGACGAGACGGGTGGGGGTGCCGGTCTGATTGAGCGTGTGGACGATGGTGTAGAGCTGACGCACATCATCGCGATTGGCATAATGATCGTTGCCGCTGTAGCACAGCACCGCGCTGCCCGATGCGATGCCCAGGGTGGCACGGCGGGCTTCGTTTGACGGTTGAGGCTTGAAGAAATCCAGATCCAGGATCGGGGGCAGATCGAGGAAAGGGACTCCAGGCGGCACAAAATCGGCCAGGGTGGGATAGATCAGACTGATGCCATCAGCCAGGGCGAGGAAGGGCTGCCACCGCAGGGGATCGCACAGGGCCTGCCCGAGCGAGGCACGTGCTTCGGCGTTCTCCGGCAGGCGCAATTCGGCCAGGGTCTTGCCAGTGAAGCGCTCCATCAGCGACTCCTCGTTGTCTTCCAAGTGAATCATCAGTGCCGCATCCAGCCCCTTGCGGTAGAGGGAAAAAACGAACTGACGTACCCCTTCGCGCGGCCCAAAGGCATGCACCAACCTCGGTGGCTGGCCGTTTTTGAAGACATTGCCCCATTGGCTGGCCGTCTTGTAGTCGAACAACGGCATGCTCAATCCCTGGCCCAACGGCCACTCGCCAGTCCCCTTCGGCGCTGCCATCGCCACCTCGTGCCCTGCAAGCTTCGCCGCCAGGGCGAATCCGGCCATGTGGTGGGTGGTATTATTGCCAGCCTGGCCGTAGTTGATGAAGAGGATGTTCATGAGGGGAGCCGCCGACGTTGGCACAAGAGCAGGCGTGGGTCAAAGAACGGAGTCCAGGGGAGCACATCTCCGCGCTCCCTGGTGGCCACCCTAAACCCTGACCTAAATAACACCAAACTTGTCATTTAACCTCGGCGCGCGTACCTTCCTTCCCAGATATTGTGAGAATAGCCTATGTTTGAAGCCTTTCGAAGAGCCCAATTGCAGCGGGAAGGGCTGTCGTGCGGACGTACACGCCGAAAACATCAGGAAGACGATCTGGTAGAGTCCTTGCGTTGCCATCCCCGTGTCGCCTGGGTCCTGATGGGGCTGTTTGTGGTCGGGGTGCTAGTCATCATGCATCTGGCTGGAGGACTGACGGAGGGCACGAAGCGGCCGGAATTGTGGGATTCGAATACTCTCTACGCCTTGGCTCTGTCGGGCGCGGCTCTCGTTCATTTCAATGTGGCGCATCGGTCTCTGATGCAGGACAACCGCAATACGCTGCTGGTATTGGGAACGCTGCTGCTGCATTTGATCGCGGTATGGGGAACGATGCGGTTTGGCATTCATCAGGGTTGGAGCGGGGGATTACTGGTGATGGTGCTGCCGCATGCGCTGGCACCGCTGGTGCTCTCCGTGTTACTTGGCCGGCGGGCAGGACTGTTTGCCGCCACTTACGTGACCCTTTTGGGCGCTGTGGTGTTCCTACCAGTGAATCGTCTCACTTTTCTCGCCGCCTCTGCGCTAGTGGGTTTCCTGGCAGTGCTAGTCACGCGCAAGGTGCGGCGGCGGTATCGTCTCTTCATCGGCGGCTGTTACATCGGACTGGGTACTGCGATCTTCTCCGCTTTGCTGGCTTTGACGGAAGGCGGCCAAAAGCAGTTTGATTGGGAACTGGTAAGCGTGCCGCTCATGATTGGGATTTTCACCAGCATGGTGGCGGGCGGCCTGTTGCCGGTGCTGGAATCGATTTTCGGAATCACCACAGATATTACTTGGCTGGAGCTGGCCGATTTGAATCACCCGTTGATGCGCCGCCTGAGCATCGAGGCCCCCGGCACCTACCATCACAGCTTGGTAGTGGCAAACCTCGCCGAGGCCGCTGCGGAAGCCATCGGCGCGAGCGCCACGATGTGCCGCGTGTGCTCGTATTTTCATGATATTGGTAAGCTGAATAAGCCGGAGTACTTCATTGAAAACATGGACCCGGCGGACAATCCCCACGACGGTCTGACAGCGCGCATGAGCGCCCTCGTATTAATCGCCCACGTGAAGGACGGCGTCGATATCGCTATCAAGCACAATCTCAATGGCAAGATCATTGATGTGATCGAGCAGCACCACGGCACATCGCTCGCCTGGTACTTCTATAGACAGGCGCTGGATCAGAAGGCCGAAGTGCTGCGCCTCGTGCAGCAGGACAAGGCGAACGAAGACGATGTGCCGCAGGTGAGCGAGGAAGTGTTTCGCTATCCCGGCCCAAAGCCCCAGTTCAAGGAAGCAGCGATCGTCAGCCTCGCTGACGTGGTTGAAAGTGCCTCGCGCACCCTGGAAAAGCCGAACGCTTCACGCATTGAGTCTGCCGTCGATGAACTGGTGATGAGCCGCCTGATCGATGGCCAGCTTGATGATTGCGACCTGACCATCGCCGATCTGGCCAAGGTGAAGGCGACCTTTGTAAAAACGCTCATCAGCATGATGCACAGCCGCATCAAGTATCAGGCGCGTGAGACCGCCGCCAACCGCGAGGAGACGGTGCTGCCGGTCGCTGAGGGCAAGGTGGTACCGATGGACGCGGGCCGTCTTCTTACCGACCGTGATCCGCCTACCAGTTCGGGTCGTCCCTCACGCAAGCGCCCCGCCAAGGGCAGCGGTGTAGCTTAGTGAGAAGGCGAGCATAAACATGCGGGCAGGCATTCCTGAATTCCATCTCTTTCAAAAGCAGCGCAAGCACCGCGCCAATTTACCATGGTTGCGCAAGGCCATCACGCGCGCCGTGCCCTTGTGCATGGCACATGCGAAAGGCGAATCGCCACCGCTACTGTCGCTGCTGGAGATCGAGGCCTCGATTGTCAGCGACAAGGTCATCGGGCAGGTGCACGCGGATTTCCTCGGTGATCCCACGCCTACGGATGTGATCACGTTTCATCACGGCGAGATCATCGTCAGCGCCGATACCGCCGCTCAGGAAGGCCCCTCGCATGGGCTGTCCTTCGATGAAGAATTGCTGCTCTACCTCATCCATGGACTCATGCATCTCGGCGGCTGGGACGATCACGAGCCCGAAGAAGCAACGCAAATGAAGGTGTTGCAAGAGGGGGTGCTGGCGGAAGTGTTGAGGGATAAGGGTTAAGAGAAAAGTGTGGGCATGGAATGAACCTCATGTTCTCGTTTTCCCCGCCGTCACTTTTCTCTTATCCCTTACCTCTTTTCTCTTTCCCCATGTCCATCTCCACCCGCAAAGGCGACCAAGGCACCACCGACCTTCTGTTTGGCAGCCGCGTGCCGAAGAACCATCCGCGCATCGTTGCGTTGGGAGACGTGGATGAGCTGAACGCTGCGCTAGGCCTGCTGCGAGTACATGCACGCACTCCCGAGCCGAAGGAAGTGGCGGCGAAAGTGCAGCTTTGGCTGATTGGCCTGATGGGCGAGCTTGCCACTCCAGTGGGCGGTGAAGCGAAGTACGAAAGCACCCACACCCAGCAGGTGACGCCAGATCAAGTGGCCTATCTAGATGGCTGGGTGGAAAAGCTGGAGCGCGAAGGCCAGTTCAAATTCAAGGGCTGGGTGTTGCCCGGCGGTGAAGGCGTGCCCGGCGGCGCGTACGCCGATTTCGCCCGCACCGTGTGCCGCCGAGCCGAGCGTAGTGTTTACCACCTCGCCAGCGCCGGCGAAGCCTTGCCCAATGAGGAACCGGTGAAGTTCCTCAATCGCTTGTCCGATGTGCTATGGTTGCTAGCGCGATGGGAAGAGAAGGCATAGAATGTGTGCTTGTTTGTTAGGTGTTCGGGTTCTGTCTGGACACTCGAATACGGAAAACAGAATACGGGCAAACGTCTGCTTAATGCCCCACTTCAATATCCTTGGTGCTCAGTTCCTTCGGAGGACTAAAGAAGAACAGAAGCAGTACTGCCGCAACCAACGCCATGCCGGTGGGCACGAGGAAGAGCTGCTTGTAATTGGTTACGCCATCGACAGTGAGACTGGCCTGGAGGGGAAAGAAAAGCCACTTGGCGGAAAGGTCACCCAGGCCGAGAACGAGGAGATTGAACAAGCCCTGCGCGCTGGAGCGCACGTCCTTCGGGAAGGCGGCATCAATGAAGATGTACAGCGTGGCGAAGAAGAAGGCGTAGCAAATCCCGTGCAGCACCTGCACCGCGATGATCATCGGCTGGCTGGTGGGCATGTAGGCGAAGACAGCGTACCGTGCGGCATGGCCCAGGATGCCAATGATCATCGTCGTCTTCCAGCCTAGACGCGTAAGCGCCTTGCCCAGCATCGCCATGGTTAGGAGCTCGGCGATCTGGCCAATGCTCATCACCGGCATCACCCATTCGGGCTTGATGCCCACCGACTTGAGAAACCCGTTGGCCATCAAGAAGTAGCCGTTGTGGATGGTCGCATCAATGAACGTGACGATGAAAAGGATGAGCAGGAAAGGCTTGC
>JAQGPI010000602.1 GCA_028293175.1 Verrucomicrobiaceae bacterium
TATTGCCCGCTGCCAGCGTGGACACCATCAGCTTGGGAAAGCCGATTGGCAGCGCACGCATGGCCGCCGTACCAATCGCCGTGCCACCGCCGCCGCCGAGCGAGATTACACCGTGAATGCGCCCCTCGCCCGCCAGCTTGCTAAGAAGTACCCCTGCCGCGCCTGCCATCGCGGTCACAGCCTCGCCACGATCCTGCTTGATGATGATCGCCGCCAAGTCCACACCGCCTGCCGCCGCGACTTCTTCACGCGAGATGTCCGGCGTGATCTGCGGTGCCGTGCTGCTCCCCGTATCAATGACCAGCGTCTGATGCCCGCGCTGGCGGATCAGCTCGGCCACATAGCCGTGTTCAAGACCCTTTGTATCAAGCGTGCCGAGGACTGCGATGGTTGCCATAAGTGAATGAGGCCGGATTTAGACAGGCGAAGGGCGCGAGGTCAAGCAGCGGGCAATGATCGCAAACCTCCGCCTGCTATCCAGGACACACCTCATCGCCGCAAGATGATTAGCGCCTTGCTTCGGAAACCCTCACTCTTGTATACTTCCTTAATGAAACCCCAGACTGCCAGCCGACTTCTTTGGATCTTTGGCAGTGCCATCGTTGCGGCTTGTTGTTTGACTATCCCGCTCCGTCCAGTTCTAGGATATTCTCGCAATATCAAGACCCAGGCAGCGCTCAAAGACCTTGTCTTGGGCGTCAACAACTACCGGGTAGAGTACAACCGCTTTCCAATGCCCAAGGATTCAAGTGCCAGCGTTGATCAACGCCTGGAATCCACAGGCAAATTTCTTGGTGTCCTGCTGGGCAAGAACGAGGATGGAATCAATCTCCGAGGGCTCGCTTATATCGAGCCGCCGATGGCCAAGGACGGCAAAGGCGGACTGGTCGAGGAAATGACTTCAGGTCCTTATAGGCTCACTCATAGCTGGGGCCATCCCTATGTGGTTTTGATCGACGGAAATTACGACAACAAGATCGACAATCCAGACCGCAGAAACTCCAGGCCGGAGGTCCGCAAGGATGCGCCCGCCAGCATCACCGCAGGTGTGATAGCCTACAGCTTGGGGCCAGACGGCATTGAAGGCACGGCAGACGACATTGTTTCCTGGCGCCCTCCTCTGTCGTTTCAGCAGCCGGTCTCCTGTATCCAGCCGACATGGCAAGGTGTCTTTGCATTGGTTGTCCTGGCAGCCATGCTCGTCTCTATCATGGTCATTCTTGGTCAGGGGTTTTGGCTCGTTTTAGGCCTGCTGGGATGGGGGAAAGAAAAGTCCGATCCAACGGATCAAGGTTCGTCCAAGGCCTCTTGAATCAGGAAAACCACACCCGCTGCAACCTTCCCTCCCCAGCACACGTTTTTCCACATCGACACGGCGAATCTCCCGACTACGTTTGCCGCCCCCGAACCACTTCCATGAGCGCCCAAGAACAACTCGACCAGCAAGTCCGCGATGTGATCGCGTGGCATTTCTCTCCCGAAACCGGCTGCCCCTTCTGGCTCGACTGGGCCAAGAAAGCCGGTTGGGACCCGAAGGTGGAAATCCACGGCTACGCGGACCTCGTGGCGAAGTTCCCCCATTTCGAAGACGAATGGCTCCGCGATTTGCAACCTGAAGTGTGGGTGCCTGCTGCATACAAGGGCAAGCCCTTCAACATCTTCGAGACCGGCGGTACTACAGGGATGCCGAAGCAGCGCATCGGCTGGAATGATTTCCGTGTCGATTACGAGGAGTTCAGCCACAAGCTGGATGACAAGCATTTCCCACCGGGCGAGGCCTGGATCATGGTGGGTCCCACGGGGCCCCGCCGTCTGCGTCTGGCCGTCGAGCATCTCGCCAACTACCGCGGCAGTTCCTGCTACTTCGTGGACCTCGATCCCCGCTTTGTGAAGAAGCTCATCGGCAACAAGCAGTTCGATGTGGCCCGCCAGTACATGGATCACGTGGTCGATCAGGCAGTGATGATCATGAAGCATCGCAAGATCGCTGGCATGTTTACCACGCCGAAGCTGCTGGAAGCCATTGCCGAGAAGGTGGACATCTTTGATGTGGGCATTCGCGGCGTCTTCTGCGGCGGCACTACGATGCTGCCTCAGTACACCCGCTTCATCGTTGAGGAAGTGCTGGAGAACCGCGTGGGGTTCTATCCCACCTATGGCAACACGTTGATGGGTCTGGCCGCCAGCCTGCCGCTGCGTCCGGAAGATCAGTTCTCCATCACCTATTATGCGCCGCAGCCGCGCGCTGTGCTGCGCGTGGTGAACCCAAACAAGACCGAAGAAACGGTGGAATACGACACGTGGGGCCGTGTGGAACTGACCACGCTGACCAAGGAGTTCTTCATGCCCCGCTTCCTGGAGCGCGATGAAGCCATTCGTAAGCGTCCGCGTGATCGCTACGAGTGGGACGGCGTCGCCGAAGTACGTCCGTTTGGTGCGATGGAAAAGACCATCGTCGAAGGCGTGTATTAAAAGACAGAAGACTTCAAGACACCAGAACTGACCCGCCTTTCTCCTGCGAGAGGCGGGTCTTTTGTTTTGATTCCACGAGTATGAGAATCAACCCTTCGCCTTTGCTTCGCGGCGCTTTTTTCGCCACTCGGGGCGCAGGGTTTCGCTCCACTGTTTTAGCGCCTTCTCAAAGCCGATGTCATGGCCAGCCTTCTCGCTTTCCACCCACTTGTAGTCCAGCACCTCGTGGAGTTCGGCTTGGAACTCGGCAAAGGCATCAGAGGTAGGAGAGGGCGCAGCGGGCATGAAGAACACCAGAATAACAAGGCCGCCTCTCCTGACAAGTGCCTTCCTGAGAGAGGAAGAACGCGTCAAGAATCTTGCCAATCATCTGTGAGCTTATTGCCCAAACAACAGCCGCAAAAATTTGCCATCCTGATAGGTTGAATGGCTCCCCATGCGCACCACCACAAGGTCATGCCTGGGCGATACATACAGGCGCTGGAAATGGCTGCCGATGGCGCCCAGCATGTCCGCAGGCGCGGATCGGCAAAGGCAGACGCCCGACCAGGAATGTTTGTACCAATCCCCTTCCAGCATCTTCTCAATGTCCGGTTCAACAGCTCCTCGACGACCCGCATTCGAATTGTTCCAAAAGCCGAAGCTGAAGGCGGCATTGGCTGAGGAGCCGCGACGTATGGCTTCCATGGACTCAGGCTTGATCACCGGCTTGCCGTTGCGCAGGAGAGCCTGACCAATGCTTGCCCATTCGCGGCCCGTCATCATGAAGCCTGCTGCCAGCAGTGGATGTCCCGAGCGGTCTGGCAGGTATCGCTGAGCGCCAAGGCCCAGAGGTCGCAGGACGTGATGCTCTAGATAGTGCGTCGTCGATTCGCGGCGCTTCGCCAGCTTCCGCCGCAGCAGTTCTTCAAAGACTTGCAGCGAGGAAGGACCATAGATGAAGGACTTGCCAGGATCAGACTGCAAAGGGCGGCCGATGGCAGTGGCGTTGCGATTGGCTAAGCCATCCTCATGCAGCATGATGCAGCGCTCCAAGCCGGAGGTCATCTGCCATAGCTGCCGCATGGTGATACGCGATTTGCGCGGGTCGCCACGCCACTCCGTGATGGTATTCGAGACCTTTTCATCGAGGTCGATGATGCCATCCTCTGCCGCAGCGAGCGCAGCTAGTCCCCAGAAGCCCTTGGTGCCGCTGTAGATACGGCGCGGTGCATCGCGGCTGCCACCATTCGGATAGTCCTCACAGATCACCTTGCCATGCTGCATGGCCACAAAGGCCGTGCCCTCATGCGCTGCGGAATAGGCTGCGGCGGCGCGCAACTGAGCCATGGGGAAGCGCGCCTCCTCTTCCGCTTGTAGCACGCCGGCAATCATTAGTACCAGTGCAAGGCCCATGGCGGATGCACGCTTGAGCAGACCTCTCGATAGTGAGGCAGAGTCCATGCTGATAACGATAGCGAGAATTCAGAAAACCCAAGCGCGGATATGCGCCATGAACTCTTCGTCATTCCGCATAGCGTACTTGCTTGCCAAAGCGATCTTAATGAGGACATTGCATGTCATGGCGAAGCGGCTACATCCATCACTGCTTGCCGCCCTGGCTTTAGGCATGACAATCGCATCCCCAAGCTCAGCAGCGGACTTACGCGTAGGCATGATCGGCGTGGACACGTCGCATGCTCAAGAGTTCACCGCTCGCCTCAATGATCCGGCGAATCCCAGCTATGTGCCGGGTGCCCGCATCGTCGCCGCCTTTCCCGTGGCAAGTCCCGAACTCCCAGGCTCCGCTGAACGCATCGAGGGTTTCACCAACACGGTGCGTGACAAGTATGGCGTGCGCATCGTGAAGAGCATTGAGGAACTGCTGCAAACCATTGACGCCGTAATGATTCTAAGCCTTGATGGCCGCGTGCATCTTGAGCAAGTAAAGGCGGTGCTGCCCTCCAAGAAGCCTATCTTTCTCGACAAGCCTGTGGCCTCTTCACTCAAGGATGCTGTGACCATCTATCAGCTCGCCGAAGCTGCAGGCACGCCCTTGTTCAGTTCCTCCGCCGTGCGCTGGTACCCTAGCGTGCTGGAGGTGGCGAACGCCAAAGTGCAGGCTCCCAGTGGTGCAATATCCTCCGGGCCCTGCCCCTTGCAGCTCTTCCACCCAGATCTTTTCTTTTATGGCATCCATCCCACCGAGGCTCTGTTCACGGTGCTTGGTAGCGGCTGTGTGAGCGTTGTATGCACCGCTGGGCCAGGGGCCTCTGTGATTACTGGTCAGTGGAGCGATGGCCGCGTGGGTACGCTGTTTGCTATGCACACGTGGCCCGCTCCTTACAAGGTCACCTTGTTCGGCAGGGACCAGGTGGCCGAGCAACGTTCCGACAACGGCGATTACACGCCGATGGTGCGCGAGATGGTGAAGTTCTTCCAGACCGGCACGCCGCCCGTCACCGCGGCCAAGACCCTGGAGATCTATGCCTTCATGGAAGCGGCAGATGAAAGCAAGCGCCGGAAAGGCACGCCGGTGCTGCTGCGCGAAATGCTGCAACAGGCCGACTGCCCTGAGCAGTGGCAACTGCCCAAGAAAGTGAAGCCGCCAGCTCCTCCGCAAGCCAGCGAGCCTGCACCGATTCCAGGCGGCTTAAAGTGAAGCAATGCACCATGGGCTGAGACGCCCATGGAATCGCGCTCAAAGATAATCGTTGATCGGGATCTTGCCGTTGGAGGCACAGATAAACATCGTGCCTGCCTTGGCTGTGCCGGGTTTCAGGTCCACCTTACCGCCGCCCGCTTCCACCAGCATAAGGCCCGCAGCGATGTCCCAAATGCTGATCTGCTCTTCCACATACGCATCCAGGCGTCCGCAGGCGATATAGGCCATGGCCAGTGCCGCACTGCCCAGCATGCGGGTCTTGCGCACGTTGTACGAGATGTTCTTGTAGCGCTCGAAACCGGCATCCAACGACTCTTTGCTCTTCGAGAAGCCCACGGTCACCACGCACTGGTTCATCTCCGTACGGTCGCTGCATTTGATCGGCTTGCCGTTCAAGGTAGGTGGCACGTCATCGGCCACGGTCCACAGTTCATCCTGCATGGGATCGTAGATTACGCCCATCACGATGCGCTGGGTCGAGCGTTCGCGCGCCGCGATGGACACGCAGAAATGCGGGATGCTGAAGAAGAAATTCACCGTGCCGTCGATGGGATCGATGATCCACTCGATAGGGCCGTCGCCGCCTGTATTGCCGCCCTCCTCGCCGAGGATGGCGTGGTCTGGAAACTCCTTCAAGATCATGCCGGTAATCAACTCCTGCGAGCGCACATCCAGCTCCAGCTTGATGTCGTACTTGAGCATCTCGTTGACATTGAGTTCGGTGCCGAAGTTTTCGCGGATCAACTGGCCGGCGGCTTTGGCCGCATTGATGGCGGCGGGAAGAAGTTCTTTCATGGGGTAGATGGGAGATCGGCAAGCTCCGCGACTATACGGATGATCTCGCGGGCAATACCGGCCTTCGTTCCGCGCGGCAAAGGGCGCGGCGCGGCAGTCGGGGAAAGCAGGATGACTTCGTTTTCCTCGCTGTCAAACCCGATGCCCGGGCGCGAGACATCATTGGCCACCAGCAGGTCGCAGCCCTTGCGCTGAAGCTTCTCCTGGGCGTGTTCCATGAGTGATTGCGTTTCCGCCGCAAAGCCCACCAGCACGCCGGTGAAACCAAACACCAGGCGAGCCGAGCCCAGAATGTCGAGCGTCTTCTCCAGCCGCAGCACCAATTCGTCTCCGGTTTTTTTGATCTTCTGCTCCGCCACCTGAGCGGGGCGATAATCAGTCACCGCAGCCGCAAAAATGGCGGCTGCGCAGGTATTGATCTGCGCTTGCACCGCCTCGTACATCTGCTGCGCCGATTCCACCTGCACCACTTCCGCTCCGGGCGGAGGCGGAATCGACACCGGTCCACTGATCAGCACCACCTCATGGCAAGCTTCAATCCCAGCCGCAGCCAAAGCATATCCCATCTTGCCCGATGAGCGATTGCTCAAATAGCGCACCGGATCGAGCGCCTCGCGAGTGGGTCCGGCAGTGATGAGGAGTTTCATGAATCATGCCCAGTTTTACCTCAAAGTATGCCGGACGACAATGGTTAGAGCAGGGGTCTCATAAACCCTTGGGTTATTCCTCTCGCAGGTTCAATCTTGAAATATGCCGCCCGCCAAGTATTGCCACCGGCATGAATTTCAGTCTTGAGCAAGTCAGCGCCCTTATCCGCAACCGCCGTTCCATCAAGCCTGCCTCCATGGACCCCACCCGGACGGTGGAACGAGCCACCCTGCTCACCCTGCTGGAAAACGCTACTTGGGCGCCGACGCATGGCATGACTGAACCCTGGCGTTTCCGCGTTTATGAAGGTGCCGCTCGCGAGACCCTGGCTGATACCCTCCAGCGCGTGTACCGCGAGGTGACACCCGCCGCTGAGCAGCGCGAGGACAAGTATGCCAAACTACACGATAGCGTTCTGCAAGCACCTACCATCATTGCCTGTTCCATGCAGCGAGGCAGCGTGGACAAAATTCCACTGCAGGATGAAATCGAAGCCGTGGCCTGTGCTTTGCAGAACCTGATGCTCAGCGCCTCGGCCATCGGCCTGGGATCGTTCTGGAGCTCTCCTCCCCTGCTTGAATCAGGGGACTTCAAGTCATGGCTGGGCCTGCGTCCGCAGGATCAGTGCGTTGGCTTGATGTACCTGGGCTGGCCCAAAGTAAGCAGCGCCTGGCCCACGAGTGCGCGCAAGCCATTGACGGAATGCGTGTCGTGGGCCTGAACGGGATTCAGGCGAACTAGTCGCACTTCTTCATCATGCCATTCCAGCGTTGCTGCATCTCTT
Source organism: Verrucomicrobiaceae bacterium (assembly GCA_028293175.1). GTDB lineage: Bacteria > Verrucomicrobiota > Verrucomicrobiia > Verrucomicrobiales > Verrucomicrobiaceae > CAINXC01. The sequence continues at coordinate 7,344 of JAQGPI010000602.1, forward strand.
CCGGCGACACTTTTTCGAACTCGTGCTGGAGCATCCATTCGTGGCCGAAAGGATCGCGCAAGGTGCCCGCACGAAATCCATAGAATTGGTCTTGGGGAGCCCGCACTTCGGTTGCACCCACAGCAATGGCCTTGGCAAAAGCGGCATCTGCATTGGGCACCATGAGCACGAACTTCGTGGCACTGCCGCCAAGGGTGGTTGGGCTCTTG
>JAQGPI010000628.1 GCA_028293175.1 Verrucomicrobiaceae bacterium
GTGCATGAAGTCATGGGTCCTGTAGGCCTCCTGTGCATCCTCTGCCTTGGCATCTCTGGAACTGAAAACCGATGCCTGAGAGGACAACGGTGTCATTCCCAGCAGGAGCAGCATAATCGCAGCTGGCGACAAGCGAGGCAATGAAGCAGTAGGACGCAGCAGCAGCGAAAGCATGAGGGCCATTATACCTGCGGACAGCGGCCAGTAAAAGCGATCAATCGGCTTCACTTCCTCCCGGCTGCCAGATTCCATCGCCTCCAGGGTGCTCAAGATATCCGTCACCACACCAGCGCTCAAGGCCTGAGTACCAAGCCTCAAGTAGCGCCCGCCCGTCTCCACGGCGATGCGACGCAACGTCTTTTCCTCCAGTTTGGTACGTACCGGACTGCCGGTATCAGGATCGCGCACAAAATCTCCAGACTTGTCGGGGTCTGATTCAGGGATCAGAGAGCCTAGATCGGTGCCCACGCCGACTGTAAGTACAATCACCTTTTTTGCCTTCGCCTTCCGGATCATGTCATCGAGAGCAGGGTCGTCGTCCCCACCATCACTGAGCAAGATAAGACCGTGATTGCGGGCCTTGCTCTTCTCGAAAGCTTCAAGAGCCTCGCGAAGGGCCTCGCTGATCATGGTGCCACCACGGGGGATGGTATTCGTATCGAGCGCCTGAATGCTTTCGATCACCGCCTCATGGTCGGTGGTAAGGGGAGCCTGTAAATAAGCCCGCCCGGCAAAGGCGACAAGCCCCACGCGGTGCCCCTGCAATGTCAGCACAACATCTTGAGCGGCCAGCTTGGCACGCAAAAGACGGTTGGGGGTCACATCATCCGCCAGCATGGATTTGGAAGTGTCGATAGCGATGATCACGTTTTTGCCGGCCTCAGTGATCTCCCGCTTTTCCACACCCCAGTGGGGCCGGGTCAAAGTGACGATGAAACCAGCCAGGGCCATCAGTTGCAGAAGGAACATGATCCATGCCCGCACTGGGGACACTCCGGCCACCAGCAGCTCCCGCAATCGCACCGCCACAAAGGAATCCGCAGCCCTGCCCTGCCCCAGCCATAAGCGCAGCACGACCAGCACTGGCAGCAGCCAGAGAAGGTGAAAGTAGCCGGGGTGGATGAAGGTCATGGGATAAACGGAAATGACATGGGTATTCGTATGATCACGCGGGCGAAGTCCTCAGCACCGTATGCCCAAGGAGCAGGCCCAGCCCCAGTAAAGCCGCTGCCGCCACAACGAATCCCGGATAGAGGTCCTCCCCTTCAGTAACGCGGCGTTTGATCACTTCGGTGCGTTCCAAGCTGTCAATTGTGGCAAAGACGTTTTTCAGCGCATCGGAATCCTGCGCGCGGTAGTACGCTCCGCTGCCAATACGGGCCACCTCCTTGAGGGTCGGCTCGTCAAACTCCTCGCGGCCCGAATTGTACATGCGCCCGCCCGGAAGAGGGATCACATGCTCACCGGAGGTGCCAATGGCAATGGCGTAAATCTTGATCCCAAGCGTGGCCCCCAGTTTGGCAGCATCTTGCGGGCTGAGACGGCCCGAATTGTTTGCCCCGTCGGTCAGGAGCACAATCACCTTGCTCTTCACTTTCTTCTCGATGTCCAGCCGCGCCGCTGCTGCCGCAAGGCCGGAGCCAATGGCCGTGCCATCGCCAGTGATGCCGGTCTGCACGCGGTCGATGTTCCGCTCCAGCCAGTCATGATCCAAAGTAAGCGGGCATGGAAGGTAGGGATTTCCGGCAAAGGCCACGATGCCAATTCGATCGCTCGCCCGTCCCTTGATGAAATCCCGCATCACCTGCTTCGCCGCAATGAGGCGATTGGTGGGAGTGCCGCCCACGAAGTAGTCTTCGGTGAGCATGGAAAGTGAAACATCGACGCACAGGCAGATGGCGATGCCTTCCGTCTTGTCCTCATCCGTGGACAGAATGTGCTGCGGTCGCGCTAGGGCAATGATGGCAGCGACTAGGCTTAGGAGTACCAAATTGGGGGTGAGGGAACCTGCCGCCGAACGGGTGCGGCCTCCGAGATCCTTCACCAGAAACGCCGTTGGGAACAGGATCGCCGGAGCACGCCCGCGCCTGCCGCGCAACCATGCGAGCACAGGCACGGCCAGCAGCAGCAACAGCAGCCACGGATAGGCAAACTGGTAATCAGCTGGCGAGGGCATTCTCATTCAGGCGCTCTTCTTCAAGTTTCTGCATCGCATTGTCGATGAGCAGTATTGCATCGCTCATGGTTGCCGGTACGGGGGCATAGGACAGTGCATCATACACAGCTGCAAGCGGCTCATAACGTTCTCGCCAAGCACGACGGCGCATCGGCTCCTGGCTAATGTCCACTCGCGGAAACAACTCCTGTGAGGTGCGAAAAGGAGCCGGTATGCCATAGCGCGCCTCATAGAAGCGACGCATGATTTCGGAGACTTGATGCCCTGTCTCCGAAGGGCTCAGCACATCCGCCTTGCCACGCAGATCCTTTAGGGCGCGCAAGGCATCCTTGATCGGGCGCCGCGAAG
>JAQGPI010000039.1 GCA_028293175.1 Verrucomicrobiaceae bacterium
CCAGTTCAGACTGCAAGGCGCGGCTCAATTCATTAAGGCTCAGGACCTGAATGCCCCGCAGGCGCGCAACTTGAGCGAGGTTTTCATCGTTCGTTAGGAGCCGTGCATTGAGCTCACGGGCCAGCGACACCAACCGTGTATCAACCGGCACCGAATCGTGGCTGCCGTCTTCATGAATGGTGAGATCAAGGTCGCGGATGGCGCGCATCTGCTCCATCACATGCAGACCGTGCTTGCCGCGCTCGGCCTTGATAGGATCCTGCGAATCCGCCATGCGTTGCAGTTCATCCAGCACGAGCCGGGGAATGACAAGCGTACCGCTCAAAAAGCCCGTCTGAAACAAGCGCGGGATACGGCCATCAATGACGATGTTCGTGTCCAGCAATAAGGGTTCACCTTCCGAGGCATCGCGACGAAAGCGCACATACGGGATGATAAAAGCAAGTTGGTCGCGGTCGCTACGCAAGGCCAAGGTCACGCCCAGAAACCCAAGAGTAGCGTAGATGGCGATCTCCACGGCGTTGCGAATCGCCTCGCCATCTGGAAGGAACTGAAAATACACTAGATTGAACACGCCCACCCGCGTGACCAGGAACGCGCCAAACAGGCCGATGAGGAGGCCGAAGATCGCATATGAAAAATGGCGCATGCTAAAGCTGCCCAGCGAGGCATCTAGCAGCACGATCAGGCCGCCAAATGGCAGACCGTACAAGGCACCCAGCCAGCCACTCCTGCCGAAGCCTAGCGCGATGACCGAGCCCAAAAACAGGCACAGCACCACGAAAAGGATTCGGACGACTCGTATGGACCAGGAAGCGCGCATGTAACTGCCTCTATTATCAGGGCAATCGCGCCCAGGTCAAAAGCAACAATGGGTCCAAGCAGTCAGAAAAAAACGGTGGAAGACAACGTCTTCCACCGCCCTTGAAACACTTCTGGCTGAAACGATTACTTCGTCAGCTTGATGTCCTTAAACTGCACGGTCATGGGCGGGCCAGCATGGATTTGCAGGGCCAGCACGCCGCTCTTGGCACCCACGGCGGTTTCATCGGTCACGTCGATGGTCTGCTTGCCATTGATAAAATGCTGCAAGTGATTGCCCTTGGCGACGATCTTGTATTCATTCCAATCAGCGGGGTGGATGCCAGCTTGGATTTCGTCGGGATCGCCCACGGAGCCAGCCACTTCCAGCTTTGGCTTCTTCGCGTCCTCGCCTTCATGGATGACCACCTTCTGGCCGCGCACGGCCAGGATGCCGCGGCCCTTCTCTTCATAGAGAATGCCACTGTACTTCTTGGTCGTCTCAAAGTCGCCCTGGTAGCCCGCGACCACAAAATTCGCTGGGTCCACGATCTTGCTGCGGTACTGGATGCCGCTGTTGCCGAAACCTTCGGATTTGCCGTTGGCATCGACGATCTTGTACTGAAGCGTCAGCTCAAAATCAGCCACCTCGCCCTTCCAGATCAGGAAGGTGTTGCTCTTCAGCAAGGACTTGCCCTTGGCTTCAGGAGCCGGATCAAGCTGCGTCTGACCGGTGAGGCAGCCGTCCTTCACGGACCAAAGCTCGGGCTTGCCTTCCCAGCCCGTAAGGTCTTTGCCATTGAAAAGGTCGATGGTTTCAGCGGAGGCAAGACCTGCCACGGCGAGAAAAGCGAACACGGGGACGAGTGACTTCATAATGAGATAGAATGAGATGATTGCGGGGTCGGGCGAGGATTAACGGGTGGCGGGGCCTTTGTCTATCCTAACAACAAGTGGAGAACGCCGTCCGTCCCCTTACTTGGTCTGAATCTCCGCCTTGGTGAACGACGCATCCTGGAAGATCACCAGATGATGGCCGCCCGCATCCACCGCCCGGCTGATGAGCAAGGGGCGGTCCGCATAGTTACCGTCGGGCATTGAACTGCCCAGATACTCCCAGCCGGAGGGCCCTTTCCAGGAAGGCCCCAAGTCAGGAGCGAGAAGCTGTTTCAAACGCTCGGATTCAACAACATTCTCGTCCCCCAGCACCTCCAAGGCATGAGGGAACTTGTTGTGCTTTTCCGCGTATTTCTTCAGCGCCATTACCAGCTCCGCCCCCTGTTTGGTTGCCTGACGTTCTTTGGTAAAGCCCTCCATGGCCTTTGATCCAGGCACAGGAAAACCTCCCAGCAGCAACGCCAGCCAAATGACCGTCAGGGTGGAAGTCACATAGCCTAGAATCAGGCCACCCACCGCCAATCCATCGCCGCTGTAAGCGCCGCCGGAGCGACGAATCGTGCTGCGCGCCATGTGACCACAAAGGACGGCGGGCAGGCCGGTGATGAAGCCGCTGATCAGGCTCAAAATGCCTAGCACCATGCTAGCAATAGCGGTGCCATCGGTGCCATACTGGCCTAGCGTCACGGAAGGTCCCCTCGTGAAGTAACCCACTTCCGCCACGGAGGGCAGTGGCTGGGCTGGGCTCTGCACCGCGTATTCTCTTGGTTGCGGTACTGGCATCGGTGTGGGAGCCGGTTCCTCCAACGCTGGCTCTGGCCCGGGCGGTATCACCTCCAGGTCTTCCTCCTCCATCGGCTCCAGTTCTTCGGGCTCAGGGCTTTGCTCTAGCTCAGCCGCCACCGGCTGCACTTGTGGTGGAATCTCCGTCACTTCCTCTTCGTCCTCATCCACCTCAATCACTTCGTGGACAGGCTGCCATTCCTCCATGCCTTCCGTCCACAATTCATCGGAGCCCAGGATTTCGCCTTTCTCCAGTCCCTCAATGACCTCTTCCTCGGTGAAGGTGCCGAGCTGCGTGCCGTCGCGTGAGATGTGGTAGGCCATGATCTGTTTAGAGTAATGGCGTACGAGCAGGCACTGGGCAATCTTTTACAGATTGGCCCAGTACCAGTCCAGCGCCTCGGCCAGCCCTTGCTTCACATCATGAGTGGGCGAGTAGCCCGTAAGTCTACGGATGCTGGAGATGTCTGCCTGCGAATGCAGGATATCACCGGCGCGGAAGTCCCGATACACCGGCTTGGGATCGCCAAGGGAAGAGTCGCGTTTTTTCAGACTGCTGACAATCGCGTTGAACAACTCATTGAGCGAGGTGCGGTCACCCCGCGCTACGTTGAACGCCTGGCATCCCAGTTCACGATGCTGAGCGGTAGCCGCCAGCAGATTGGCCTGCACCACGTTCGCCACATAACAGAAGTCGCGGGAGGTCTCGCCATCGCCATTGATGAACACCGGCTCGCCTTTCTTCAGCGCCGAAAGCCACTTGGGCAACACCGCCGCATAAGGGCCTTCGGGGTCCTGACGCGGCCCGAAAACATTGAAGTAACGCAGGCCAATGCTTTCAAAGCCATAGCAGCGATGGAACACCTGGCTGTAGCTTTCGCACATGGCCTTGCTCGCCGCATACGGCGACAAAGGATTGCCGGTCTTGGATTCCACTTTAGGCAGCGTCGGATCATCGCCATAGACGGAGCTGCTGGAGGCATACACCATGCGCTTCACGCCCGCATCACGGGCCGCTATCATGAGATTGAGCGTGCCGGTCACGTTTGCAGCATGGGTGTCCGCCGGCCGCTCAATCGAACGCGGTACGGAGCCGAGGCCAGCCTGATGCAATACGAAATCCGCGCCTGCGCAGGCACTGTGACAATCGGTTTTGTCCGTGATGTCCCCCTTCACGAAGCGGATCTTACCACGGTGCTCAATCGGTGCGCCTTGGATGGCGTCGTCAAGGTTTGAGCGCTTGCCGGTGGCCAGATTGTCCAGCACCACCACGTGCTGACCTAATGACAAAAGTTTCTCCACCAGATGGGAACCAATGAAACCGGCACCGCCAGTGACAACCCATTTCATGGGCTGGGCGAGCAGGGAATTTTGCAGGGCTTCGTAAGCGATCATGAGAAAATAAAAGGCCGCGAAGCAAGTGCTGGCAGCAAAAGTCGGCTATTGTAGTCTGAGTGGCGGAAAAATCCAGTAGCGGCAATAGGGGCGCAGTAAGATTGTTGCCCACGGACCCGTTCAAGAGAGCAAAAAGCTGCCATGGTCGCTTCACTCATGCCACGACAACCCCGGGGCTAGGGCCGCACGCGGAGCAAACTCGAGATGCACTACCCGCCGGTGACCCGGAGCCTCAGCTTTGGACGAGGCATGCAGTAGCAACGGTTTCATTAGCAACACGTCACCCGCTCGAGCTTCGCAGACCACCTGTGCCTTCTCTTGCTGCGCCTTGATCTGCGCAGCATCCAGCCTGCCCTCCCGATGCGATCTCGGAATCACACGCAGTGCGCCGTTGCCAGCATGTGTGAGGTCCAGATGCAGGCGCAGCGTCACCATCTCCGCCAGCAATTCTACTGGTGGCTGCACATGCGGCACACCGTGCTTCACCGACCACGGACCATAGCCCTCTACTTCGCTGCGTTCTTGAACACAGACGGTGAGGTCCTGATGCCAGGCTACCAGCCAGTTGGCATCAGGCGTTTTGTCAAACAAGATGCCGCGCACGCAGGCATGGCCTGACGGCACGAGATCAAGTAGCCAAGGTTCGCTTAAAGCTTCCCGCACCACCCTGGATTTACGTATCAGATCACGGATGCCATGAGCTGCAGCCGGTTCCTCAGCTGCAAGACGTCCCGCCTCCACACGCAACATTTCTACGCCGGTTGACGGCACCGCATCGCGTGCCCACTCGAAGCCTTCGATGGCGAGCATGATCCAACCAGCGGGGCGATTCTCTACTCCACGGCCTTGGGCTTGATGAAAAAGGTGAGCACCGCACCAGCAATCAAGAGCCCCGCCGCCGTCTGGAACGAGGAGTCAAAGCTGCCGCTGCTGGCCTTCAACCGTTGCGCCAGCGAACTGAGCATGCTGCCCGCGCCCCAAGCAGTGAACAGGATGCCGTAGTTCATACCAAAGCTTTTCAGGCCCCACAGGTCCTTGGCATAAGAAGGGAACAGCGAAAGGTTGGCCCCGTAATTAAAGCCGATGAAGGTTGCCAGGAGCACGATCACAAAGGGCGCGCCATCCGGTGACTTCGTCACAGGGATTGCCACGAACATCAGCACCGCCTGGAACAGCAGCACCAGCATCAGCGTCCACTGGCGACCGATCTTGTCCGAGAGGATGCCTGCCACCACGCGGCCACCCGCGTTGCCAATGGCCATTACCGCCACGGCGATGAACGCCGCATCCTTCATAGTCGTTTTCGCCATGCCGCTTATGCTGCTGATCACCATCAGGCCGGCCCCTGCCCCGGCGAAATAGGCCAGCCACAACAGCCAGAAAGTGGGCGTGCGCACGATTTGACCAGGAGTAAGGCCCGCTGCCATGGGCTTGGCCGCGGCACCGGCCCTGTCGCGTACAATGTAGTCTCCTGGGGGGTTCACCAGAAACTGTGAGAGTACCACGATCACGACCAGGAAGCCGATGCCCAGGATGAGCATCGACTTTTGCAAATGGTAGTTCGTTACCAGATACTTCGACAGCGGCGCCAGATACACAGGGGCCAGCCCAAAACCTGCCACTACCAAACCTGCGATCAGTCCAGTCTTTGCCGGCGGGAACCATTTCAACGCGGGAGGCGTGGTGGAAGAATAGCCAAAGCCCATGCCCAGGCCGCCCAGCACGCCGAAGCCCAGCAGCCACAAGTTGTAACTGTTGGTGGTGGAAACCAAAATCATGCCGGCACCGATGAGGAGGCCGCCCCACGTGGCCGTCACCCTTGGCCCCACCTTGTCTTGGCAGCGCCCGGCAAACACCATGGTGGCGGCAAATACCAAGCAGCAGAGAGTGTACGGATCATTCAACTGCGAGCCCTGCCAGCCAAACTCCTTAGTGATGGCATCCTTGAACATGCTCCACGCATACAATACGCCCAGCGCGAGGTTGATGCCGAGTCCGGCGAAGGTAACGATCCAACCGCGGTTGGCAGGGGAAGTGGCGGTGCTCATGAGGGCGGAAAACGTGAGGGGAAACTAGGAAAGCCCCGCAGGCTAGGGATTGGCGCGAAATTTGGCAAGCCAGGAATTGCCCACGGTGTGATATTGCCAAGGCGTCTGGTAGCCCCGACCACTTCGTCTCATAGACATCCTCTATTTTCCTATCTTCTCTTGTCCGCAAGTACCCCAGCACGCACGACCGGCGTAGCCTCTGATCAGATCCTTGGCAGCCAGCATTTGACGCCCTGCCTGCGGCGCTTTCTTCCACCTCTCATGTCCGCCGACTCTGATCGCATCGAAGCCCTACGAAACGCCTTTCCTCGTGAGGGCTTGTTCCGGGACAAGGAGTGGAAGATGTCGCCCAGCTCCTTCGAGCTGCCCGATGACATCAAATCGTTGATCGCGCGCCTGGGCCCGGCCCTGCGAGCCTTCCAGTCCGCCTGCAACCGGCTCTACTTTGAAAGCGTTGAATCTACGGGCCCGCTCGCCTGGGTGGCCGCGCTGGTGGATCAAGGCAAGCCACAGGAGATCATCGAACTGGGTCGCCATAGCTCATGGCGCGATGCCCTGCCCTCGGTGATTCGCCCCGACTTGGTCATGACTGAAACCGGAGTGTGCATCAGCGAGCTCGATTCGCTGCCCGGCGGCATAGGCCTCACCGGCTGGCTCAACCAAACCTATGCCAGCCTGGGCGATGACGTGCTCGGTGGTGCCGATGGCATGCTTGATGGCTTCGCCGCCGCCTTTCCCACCGAGGACATCCTCATTTCCAAGGAGTCCTCTGGTTACCAGCCGGAGATGGACTGGATCGTCAATGCCCTGGCGGATCGCGAATTGACCCGCCGTCGAGTGCTGCATACTTCCGCAGCTCGACCGCAGTCGCTGCACTATCCGCCAGCGGCCAGTTTTTACCGCTTCTTCGAGCTGTGGGATCTGGACAACGTGGAGCATTCGCAGGAATGGCTGCGGCTTGCCGACGAGGGCCGGGTCAATTTCACCCCGCCGCTGAAAGCCTTCCTCGAAGAGAAGCTCTGGCTTGCGCTGTTCTGGACCCCGCAGCTCCAGGATTACTGGCTTTCCGCTTTGGGCGAAGAACATGTCGCCTTATTGAAGAAATGCATCCCACAGGGCTGGGTCGTCAATCCCGCCCTGCAGGCCCCGTTCTCGGTGCTACCCGGCTTGAACATTCATTCGTGGGAGGAGCTTAGGCGCTTCGGTCATCGGGCGCGTGAACTGGTGCTGAAAATCAGCGGTTTCTCCGAAAAAGGCTGGGGCTCACGCGGTGTCTTCATCGGCCACGACATGCCGCAGGCTGCATGGTCCAAGGCCATCGACGAAGCCTTGAAGAGCTACCCGCGCAATCCCTTCCTACTCCAGCGTTTTTATGCTGGCCGCGTGGTCCCTCATCCCACATGGAATGATGACACCGAAGAAACCACGAT
>JAQGPI010000043.1 GCA_028293175.1 Verrucomicrobiaceae bacterium
TGATCTTCCTTGATGTCGCCAGCGGTGACGGTGCCTTCCTTGTCCACCGTGATGGAGAGGAGAGCAGGCTCCTTGTTCTCATGGTGGGAGAACTTCACCTTCTTCAGGTTCAGAATGATCTGGGTCACGTCTTCCAGCACGCCAGGTAGTGTGGTGAATTCGTGCTCGGCGCCACGAATCTTGACGGAAGTGATGGAGGCGCCTTCCAGGGAGGAAAGCAGCACGCGGCGGATTGAATTGCCGATGGTGTGGCCATAGCCACGGTCAAACGGTTCAGCGATGAACTGGCCGTAGGTGTCGGTGGCGGTCGCTTCGTTCTTCACGAGGCGGTTGGGCATTTCGAATCTGGCTAATCTGGCGGACATGTCGTTTTACTTGGGGTGGCCGGGTTACCTTCAGAGCGAGTTTCCGTGCATTGCCTGCGCAAGACGGATCTGAAGACCTACGGCGATACTGGGACTCGCGAGGGGCGCGCATTAAACGCCGCAAGTTTTATTTTGCAACTGGAAAACGGGAGACGTTGCAGGAATGGCGAAATCGCGGGCGCTGGGGGAAGGCTGCTCCTTCACAGCGGCTATTGCCCCTTTACCTCGATCTCATCCAGATCAAAGGTCTCCAGGATCCCGGCGATGCCGGAAGTAATCACCACCTTGCCTACATGGGTGATGGTATCTGCCCAAGAAAAACCATTGGCGGCGCGCACCCAGCCAGCCGCCCTGGCCTCGGCATCGGTCCAGCCGTAGCGGAGATCGGCGCTGGTTTCGGTCCATTGTGGGGTGAAGGGTGCCTTGCCTTCATAATACCACTGGGCCACATCGCTGGCGAAGATCTCGATGCGCACCTTGCCGGCGGTTTTGGCAGCGCGGGTCTGGCAGGTGATGTGAGCACCCTTGCCGCCGATGATTTGGGACCAATCACCGGCGAACGGCGTCTCTGAGGGCAGGGATGGGGAAAGAGCGATGGGCAGCGCCCGCGCGCTGCGGGAGACGCTGATGTAACCGCCTTTGGCTCCCCCTTCGGCATGGTGCTCCACCTTGTCCACGCCCTTCCAACCCTGGGCATCGGCGTCAAACTTGATGGTCCTGGTGGCTACAGGGGCGGGCTTGCGATGCGGTGAGCGCAGCGGGTTTAGGGACTCCGGGAGGGCGGTGTGGACCATCTCCAGGCCACTGAAGGCAAACAATTTTGCGCCGCCGGTGAGTTCGAACTGCAAATGCAGGATCTCGCCCTTCTTGCCCGCAATACCGTTGTGACGCCATTTCACTTCCTGATTGATCACGTTGCTCGTGATGTCCTCGGTATTGTCCAGAGTGGCGGCGATCTCATCCACCGAGGCGATCCTGAGCGCTCCGCTCGCCGCATCAGCGGTGATGCGCAATGGCTGGTCGGTGATCCTGAACTGCGCGGTGAACAGTGTTGCGGGCTCGTCCTTGTTAGCCTGCTCATAGCCGGCGAAATGATCCATCGGCAGGCGTGCGAGGCAGGGGATGCAGGAACGCTTCCAACCGAGGTGCGGGATGTGGTCGCCACCGTAGAAGATGAGCAAATCATCGCCGCTCGCCACGGCGGGCCCGGCCATGGCATAGATGCACTCGCTGTCGTAGCCGCCCTTGGGGCCGCGCGGGATCAGGGGCACACCGGGGGCGACGCGCTGCCAGTGCAGGCTGTCCGCGCTCCAGGCCAGCTCGCAGTCCACGCTGCGGCCGGTGCCCACATTGTAGATCATGGTGTATCCCAAATAAATATTGCCGTAGCGGAACACCGGCAGGCAGTAGGTCTGGTGCGCCTTGCCTTCCTGCACGCTGCTGCGCAGCACCATACCCGTGGGCTTCCAGTGGATGAAATCATCGCTCTCCAGCCGCGCCACCGTGCGCTCGCCCAGGTAGAGTTTGGTGAACCAGAGGTACTTGCCGCTGCGCTCATCCCAGAAGGCGTTGTTGTGCGTGTCGCCATACTGCGCGCCGAAGCCCTGCGGCTCGACAGGCTCGCTCCAATGAATACCGTCAGCGCTGAAGCGCACCCTCGGTTTCCCCAGGCCCACGTCATAGACCATCTTGTATCGGCGCATTGCATCCTCGTCGTGCAGGTCCTTGAAGACACCCACGTTGGGCGTGTCGCGCGCCACGATATTGGTCGCCGCATCGCCGTTGAACTTGTGCAATCCCAACGCCGGTTTGTCCCACATGAGCCCGTCTTTGGAGGTCGCGTAAAGTAAGTACCAGCCCACATCATGCACCGTGCTTGGCTGATCCATTTGCGCGATCACATCCTTGTCTGCCAGCACGCACTTGTACCAGAGCTTGAAAATTTGTTCCTCTTCATCCCACAGGAGATTGGGGTAGAGGTTGTTGGTGGCATTTTCCCAGGGTTTGTCGGCTTGGAACAAGGGATTGCGCGGCTCTTTCACCAACGTACCGGGCGTGAGCTTGGCATTGACCGACCGGTAAATCACCCGTGCATCGAGCATCAAGTGCTTCAGCGAATCCGGCGCAACCTGACGTGGCTGGGCCCGTGCGGTAGCGATGAGCGCGAGGAAGGAGAGGGAGCGCAGCAGCAGTCTCATGGAGTAAACCCAATGCGTGCCGGAGAGGGTGGGTCTATCATGTTACCACGGTCTTGGTGAACGTTTGGATTTGCACGGGGCCACTCCTCTATCATTAGCGCGGGGCGGGACGGCCCGATGCAAATTCAATCTCACCTTCAGTGCCTGCTAGTGTACGATATCGCACTTGCTACCTTCCACCCATGCCGCCCCTTTCATTCCCGTGGCAAAATGACAAACACAAAAAGGCGGAACAGCGCCTTGTTCCCGTGGAGTTTGCCCGGCACCTGCGCAAGTCTTCAACCGATGCCGAGCGCAAGCTATGGACGGCTCTGCGCAACCGACGTTTCAGAGGTCAGAAGTTTCGGCGGCAACACCCGGTTCATCCCTACGTCCTGGACTTCTTCTGCGAAGATTTAAAGCTGGCAGTGGAACTGGACGGAGGAAGTCATGTCACTGAAGCAGGGCGTGCCTATGATCAGCAGCGAAGCCATTACCTTGCTGGACAAAGGCGTCCGGGTGATTCGCATCAGTAACTACGAAATGCTGATGCACACAGAAACCTTGTTAAACTGGCTGTGGCATCAATTGGAGAATCTGGATGCGGGGAAGGAATGAAAGCCTGCACACCCGTGCGTTTCGTTCGTCGAACACAACAAAAAAGGGTGCGCGATGTCCTCCAGCGGTCCTCCCAAACCACTGCATGAGTGTCGCGCACCCTTTGAAACGGGCGTTGTTACATGCCCTGTTTGACCAATCCTTCGAGACGATTCACGCCGCGACGGATGCGGGCTTTGATGGTGCCCAAAGGTTCATGAAGTCGTTTTGCCACCGCCGCCTGTGACAGGCCATGGAAGTAGGTGAGGGTGATCGCCTGCCGCTGCTCTGGGGAGAGCAACTTTACCGCCCGGCGCACCATTTGATCGCGTTCCACATCCTGTAGCAGATCCGCGCTGGATTCTTCGAACTCCGGCTGTGTAACCTTATGCTCGTTTTCAAATCCTTCGTTGAGGCGGCTGCGGCGCTGCTTGGCGCGGATGCGGTCAATGGCACGGTTACGCGCCATCGTCGTCACCCAAGTTAGCGGCTTGCCTTTGCCCGGCTCGTACAGATGAGCTTTCTGCCAGATGCCAGCGAGGACTTCCTGCATGATGTCCTCCGAGTCATCGTGGTTGTTGAGCACCTGTTGGATGGTTGCGAAGATGAGGCCACTGTAGAACCGGTAAAATTCGCGGAAAGCCGAAGAGTCCTTTTGGGCGATCCTGTGCAAAAGGGCCGAATCGCGGGCGATGTTGGGATCTATTTCTTGTGAAGAGCTAGAGAGTGCTTTCATGTTAATGTGATTACTTTGACAACGCCGCGTTGACATTGTTTGAAATATCAAAGCTTTTTTAATGGAGTAATTCGCCTCAGGCGGGCCCCGCTCCGCCATGAGGGAAACCGCTACATTAGCGAAGGCCCTTGGATGACATCGATCCAAGCCTTTTGCTCGCAGCCTCGGCTTGCCATGCGCCGCAACGCCTTGCAAGATGGCGGCCGCACACTCGTTCATTCCATCCAACCAATGATTCGTTCATCACTTATTCTTACATTCGCCCTGGCGGCCGCCGCTATTGGCCACGCCGGGTCCCCTCTTCCTGATAGCGCCAAAGTGGGCCAGTTCTATGCCGGCTGCCAGATCTACACCTTCAAGTCCTTCGATGTGCTCACCGCACTGGAAAAGATCGCTGCCGCCGGCGGCAAGACGGTCGAGTTCTTCCCGGGCCAGATGTTCTCCAAGGAAGATCCGAAGCTCAAGTTCGACCAGAATTCCACTCCTGAGCAGCGTTCTGCTGTGAAAGCCAAGGTGAAGGAGCTGGGCCTCACCCCCGTCGGATTCGGCGTGGTGGGCGGCCTGGGCAAGGATGAAGCCAGCACCCGCAAGGTGTTTGAGTTCTGCAAGGATATGGACATTGGCATCGTGGTGGCCGAGCCGACGGAGACCAAGGAGGCCTACGACATCATCGAAAAGCTGGTGAAGGAATTCGACATCAAGATGGCAATCCATAACCACCCGAAGAAGCCCCTGGACCGCAACTACAAGTACTGGGACCCTGAGTATGTGCTGAGCTGGGTGAAGGACCGCGATTCCCGCATGGGCTCCTGCGCTGACATCGGCCACTTCGTGCGCAGCGGCATCAAGCCTGTGGACGCGATCAAGATCCTGAAGGGCCGCATCATGGACAGCCATGTGAAGGACCTGGATGCATTCGGCGTGCGCGATGCGAAGGATCAGGTCTGGGGCACCGGCAAGTCCGACCTCCCTGCGGTGCTGAACCTGTATGCCGAGCAGGGCTTCTACGGTCCTCTCGATGTCGAATGGGAAAAGGATTGGGAAACCAGCCTGCCTGACGTGACGAAGTGCCTGGAGTGGCTGAAAAACTTCAAGCCGACGACGGCTGCCAAGTAATCGGTCTGGCTATTGTTTTGAAAAGCGGCGCAGGGGTGACCTTGCGCCGCTTTTGTGTGCTCACACCACTTCTTCACCGAAAGGCACCTGGCCAGGAGTGAGAAAAGTCTTCACCCACTCGCCTTCGCCACACGCCACCAAGCCGGGAAAGCGTTTGAACCAGGGCCCCTGCGGTACTTCTGACTGCCCATCAAGCCAAGTAGCTAGCAATCCGAGTTGATCCGCAGAGATACTCCTGTCCTGAATGCGGTCCCGAGGTGCTGCAGGAGCGCCGGCGGCAGATGATGACGACGGACCTTGGGCATCGG
>JAQGPI010000082.1 GCA_028293175.1 Verrucomicrobiaceae bacterium
CGATGTGATTGAAATCAATGAAGCCTTTGCCGCCCAAGTGCTGGCTGTAATGAAGTGCGTGCAGGATAAGGCCAGCGCACGCCGCTGCCGATTGGAAGAGCCTCTGGGTGAAATCGATCCGGCGAAACTCAATGCACGCGGCGGTGCTATCGCTCTGGGCCATCCGGTGGGTGCGACAGGTGCCAGGCTGGTCTTGTCCGCCCTGCACCAGCTCCGCGATACCCGCCAGCGGCGTGCCATGGTCAGCCTTTGTGTAGGCGGCGGCCAGGGCGGCGCTGCGATATTGGAATGTCTTTGATCAACCAATAATACACTGTCATGAATGCTCTCATCACCGATTCCTCGCCAGTCGTGAACAATCGGACTGCTGCCGCCCGGCAGCGACCTGACAGGACGAATGCATTTTCCCTCATGGTCGATGCGTCCAACATTGCATGGCTTACTTTCGACATGCCTGGGACCTCCGTGAACATCTTCAACGAAGGAACCTTCCGCGATTTGAATGATCGCCTCTTGGAGCTTGAAGCAAGCCCAGGTGTCAGGGCGCTGGTCATCTGCAGCGCCAAGGAAAAGGTCTTTATCGCTGGTGCGGACCTGAAAAGCATCCGCGCCTTGCCACCCGGAAGGGTGGATGACCTCCTGACCCTTGGGCAGGCCACTTTCAATCGCCTCGCCGCTCTACCAATGGTCAAAGTCGCCATGATTCGTGGTGCCTGTGTAGGCGGCGGCTACGAGCTGGCGCTGGCGTGCGATATGCGTGTAGCGGCCGACGACAGCGCCACGCGCATCGGACTTCCAGAAACCCAGTTGGGGCTGATCCCCGGCTGGGGAGGCAGCACCCGCCTGCCACGCTTGATCGGCTTGCCAAAGGCGCTGGGCATCATCTTAGCGGGCAAGGTCGTGAAGGCTCAGCAGGCGCTCAAGCTCGGCATGGTGGATGAGGTCGTGGCACCCGAGCATTTGAAGATGTGGGTGCAGCGCCAAGTCAATGAACTGCTCCGCACCGGAAAGAAGTTCACCCGGCCATCGCCACCCTGGATCATGAATCATCGACCGGTGGCTACGATGGTCGCATGGAAGGCAAAACGGGATGTGATGGCCAAAACTCGGGGTCTCTATCCCGCTCCGCTGCTGGCTTTAGATGTCGCCACAAAAGGACTTCAGCGTGACATTGAAGGCTCTCTCGCTCTGGAACGCGAAGCCTTGCTTTCGCTCATTCGGTCGCCTGAGACGGGCCGTCTGATCGACATGTTTTTCAAGAAGGAAGAGGCGGACAAGAAGGCGTTGCCTAGAGGCCACGCCTTGCCCGTGACCGACGTAGCCGTGATTGGCGCCGGGGTAATGGGATCCGGCATTGCTCACTGGCTGGCCAGCAAGGGCGTCAGGGTCGTCCTCTCAGATATTTCGCGGGAGGCATTGGCTTCTGGCATGGTCCGAGTCCGCAAGCTGGTAGGCGAAGGCGTGAAGCGCCGGGCCATCACCAAAAAGGAAGCGCGTGATACACTGGATCACATCAGCCCTGCCCACACGCCGGTACCGCTGCATCGCTGTCAGGTTATTATTGAAGCCGCTACGGAGGACTTGGAACTGAAGAAACGCATCTTTGCCGGACTCGCCAGCCGCTGCCATCCCGACACGATTCTGGCGACCAACACCAGCGCCCTCTCCGTGACCGCACTCGCTTCGGTGGTGCCTCATCCCGAGCGCGTGATTGGCCTGCATTTCTTCAATCCCGTGCATCGCATGCCTTTAATAGAAGTGATCTCCCTGCCTGAATCCTCAGACGATGCTGTTGCCACTGCCTTCGGCCTTGTGCAGCGCATGGGCAAGACGCCAGTTCTCGTGAAGGACAGTCCCGGCTTCATCGTGAACCGCGTGCTTATTCCCTACCTCATGGAAGCCGTCCGGCTGTTCGATGCGGGCCAAAGCCCGCATGATATTGACGAAGCGATGCTCGATTTCGGCATGCCCATGGGGCCCATGCGTCTGCTTGATGAAATTGGCATCGACGTGGCGGCACATGTGGCGCACACCTTGCAGACCGCCAGCGACACACTTTCCCGCATGGTGGACGCCGGTTCACTGGGCAAGAAAAGTGGCAAAGGGTTCTATCTGCATGGCCGCCGTACCACCGTTAATCCGGCAGTGCTCTCCTTGCGGCCTTCCGCAAAGACAGCCATGAATCAGGCCGACCTGCAAAGCAGGCTGGCACGCTTGCTAAGCGATGAAGCCCTGCGCTGCCTGAAGGATGGCTGCGCCGCAACCGCCGGCGACATTGATTTGGCAATGGTGCTGGGCACCGGCTATGCGTCGTTCCGCGGCGGCCCCATCGCCTATTCGTTAACACTTGGTAATTCGGTCATAAAAGACTGAATTATTTTCCCGGCATGATTGACTAACAAATGACAGCAACATGCCCTGCAAACGCAGTGCGCCTGCTGAGACGAGAAACCATCAACCTGTAGGTCTCATGAAAAGCGAACCTCCTATTGAACCGAAGTCCATCATCGACACCTCGAAGATGTCGGCAGGACAACGTGCGGCATTGGAAATGACAGAGGCAGCCCGAGAAGAGCGGCGCAATACCGGCTTCGCGGCCTCGCTATTCTTTGGCGAGCCAGATTTTGCTAAGATTTTGCCCTTCCCCACTCAGTCTCTCGAAGACAGGGACCAGGGCGATGCTTTCCTTTCACGTCTCAAACGATTGCTTGATGAGCACGCGGACCCGGACGCGATTGACCGCGAGGGAGAGATCCCCGATGAGCTGCTTGCCGAACTCGCCAAGCTCGGCGCCTTCGGCATCAAGATTCCTCTCAAATACGGTGGGCTGGGCCTTTCCCAGACCAACTACTCACGCGCTGCCATGCTGCTCGGCGGCATCTGCGGCAGCCTCACCGCGCTAATCTCCGCCCATCAGTCTATTGGCGTACCGCAGCCGCTGATTGTGTTTGGCACAGACGAGCAAAAGCAGGCGTTTCTGCCTCGCTGCGCGCGCGGCGAAATCTCAGCTTTTGCCCTCACTGAAACCGATGTCGGCAGTGATCCAGCACGTATCTCAACAACGGCCGTGCCTGCTCCGGACGGCGAGCACTTCATCCTCAATGGCGAGAAACTGTGGTGCACTAACGGCACCCGAGCCAGCCTTATCGTGGTGATGGCGAAGACACCCACCCCTGACAAGCCGAACGCCACTACCGCTTTCATCGTCGAGAACGACAGGCCGGGCGTGGAAGTCCTTCACCGCTGCCGATTCATGGGGCTGAGGGCGCTGTACAACGGTGTGATACGATTTAACAGTGTCATGGTGCCAAAGACCCATATCATAGGTGGCGAAGGCAGGGGTTTAAAGGTCGCGTTGACCACGCTCAATACCGGGCGCATCACCCTGCCAGCCGCCTGCGCGGGCCTTGCCAAGCGCTGCCTGGAAATATCCAAGCGCTGGGTGAAATCGCGTGAGCAGTGGGGTCAGGCCATTGGCAAACACGCAGCCATCGCGGACAAGCTCGCCCGGATGGCCGCGAACACTTTTGCCCTGGA
>JAQGPI010000115.1 GCA_028293175.1 Verrucomicrobiaceae bacterium
GCGAGTTTGAAGGCGGCCAACGTCGTCCCGCCCCTGGGCAGCGATGCTGATTACCTCGCTATCGCCTCCCTGCTGCTCGATAAAAAAGCGGACCCAAAGGCCACAAGTTCCAAGGGCTCGCCTCTCATTATCGCCGCCCGCAGCGCCCCGGCCGACATGGTGGCGCTTCTTGTGGATCGTGGCGGGGACATTGAGGATGTGTGGGCCACCCCTGGCTTCACGCCCTTGATGGCCGCCGCCTCCGGTGGCCGTGTGCCGGTGATTGAACTGCTGCTTCAGAAAGGCGCAAAGCTGGAGGCCCGTACTCCGCAGGGCGCCACCGCCCTGCACATTGCTGCGCAGGCCAACCAGCCAGAAGCCATCAAGGCCCTGATCAAGGCGGGTCTCGACGTGGACGAGCGCGATGGTTCCAATGCCACGCCGCTCATCATCGCCGCCGCCACCGGCCAGTTGGAAGCTGTGATCACCCTGCTCGAACAAGGCGCCAAGGCGGATGCCGCCGCAAACCAGGGCATCACTGCGCTCAAGGCCTCCCGCCAGCACAACCAGCAGGAAGTGCTGCAGTATCTGGTGGACCGCGAAGCAAACAAAAGGTAGGCGGCAAGGGATGGGAGCTGCCGGGCGCAGCGAAGGCGGTGTGAAGACAGCCACTCTCGCCTTGGCATGCGATGCAGGGTGACGCTTCGCGTCACTTTATTAACCTAACCTTTGCCTGCATTATGGAATCATCACCCGTCAAAAGCAATCTGCGCATGTACGTCAACGACATGCTTGCCGTGGAGCACGACCTTACCAACGCCCTCAACGGCCAGCTCGCGGACGACAACATCAAGAGCGAGCCGGACATTCACGCTCTGCTCACCGAAATCCTCGCGGATTCCATCGCACGCGCTGACCGCCTCAAGACGCTCTCCGACGGGCTGGATGGGCAGGTGGGCGCGGTGCTGAAAGAAGCTGTGTCCAGCGCCGCCGGCACCGTTGCAGGCTGGTACGGCATGGTGCGCAAGCACCCTGTCTCCCGCATGCTTCGCGATGATCACGTGGCCCTGAATGTGGCCTCTCTCGCCTATGGGATGCTCTACACCAGCGCCCTCGCCTACGATCACCAGGAGATCGCCTCCGCCACGCTGTCGTACATGGGGACACTGCCAGGACAGATCATGGAACTGAGCCAGCTCATTCCCGAAGTGGTAGTAAAGGAGCTCGCGGAGGACTATCCACAGGTAGACACCAGCGCCATTGATGTCGCGAAACGGGCGATGCTGAACGTCTGGATGGAAGCCGAGGCGTCCACGGCCGTATAATATCCTGGCCGATTGACAAAGCCTCTGCAGGCCAGAGCTTCGATACTCTGGTGATGCGCAAGCTTTTCTCTCTCCTCGTTGAAACCTATCGGCAATGGGATGCCCACAAGGCACCCAAGATGGGGGCGGCGCTGTCTTTCTACACCGTCTTTTCCCTCGCACCCCTCGTGCTCCTTGTTACCTCCCTCGTGGGAATGGTGGTGGAGCGCGAGGCGGCGCGGCAGGAGATCGTGGGCCAGTTCCGCAATTTCGTGGGGGAAAGCGGCGCGCAGACTGTGGAAACGATCCTCTCCCATGCGGCGGCGCAGACCAGCGGCTGGTGGGGCACCATGATCGGGTTTATTGTCCTGATCGTGGGCGCTTCGGCCGTCTTCGGCGAACTTCAAGATTCGCTGAACCAGATCTGGGACGTCTCCTCCAAGCGCCATCCCTTGTTTATCATCATCAAGGAACGCGTGCTCTCCTTTGCCATGATCCTCGTGGTCGGCTTCCTGATGCTCGTTTCCTTTGTCCTTTCCGCCGCCGTCGCCGTCGCGAGCCACTTCATGAATGCCTGGGTACCCGGTCTTGACGGCATATGGGAACTGACGAACAGCGGCTTGTCCCTGCTCGTGGTCACCATTCTGTTTGCCATCATCTTCAGGATTCTGCCGGACGTCAAAATCGCGTGGAAGGATGTGTGGCTGGGCGCGGCGCTCACCGCGATGCTGTTTGTGCTGGGCAAGTATTTGCTGGGTTTTTACTTTGGCCGCAGCGCCGTCGGCTCCAACTACGGGGCCGCCGGGCCGTTGCTGATCATCCTGGTCTGGGTATTTTATTCCGCGCAGATCTTCTTTTTTGGGGCCGAGTTCACTCGGGTTTACGCCGTGCGTTTCGGCTCCCACCGGAAGCCTGAGCCCTCGCCTTTGCCGCATTAGCGGAAGGTATCATCAGGCCTCTTCTCCGCCGCTGAGGTAGCGGCTCAAGGCCTGACCTTTAAGCAGGATTTGCTGGCGATGCTGTTCGCGCTCCAGTTCGGTGCCTATGAAGATCGTCTTCAGGAAATTGAAGATCCAGTTGGCCTGCTGCCAGGCGAAAGCGTCACCTTGGACTGACAAGGAAAGCCGACGGGCGGCCTGGGTCAGGGTTTCACGGTCCTTGCAGTTCAGCTCACGATGAGCGCTTGCGGACACAGAGGCATTGATTTCTTGGAGTGTGGAAAGGGCAGATGCTTTTGTCATAGGAGGGGAAGGCTAATTCCCTCGGCTATCGCTCGCCCATTTCGAGGTGCGTGTATCAAAGTTTAAAGATCACTTCAGAGCCTCAAATGCCTGCAACGACCCCGCTTGTGAAATGACAATTTAACATCGATGTGCATTATATGGTGCGCTGGTATTCATGACCATAAACCCTTGCTCAGCAGGCTTTTGGAAGCATGACAAAGATGTCATCCGCGTTTTGTACAAGCACACATGGACAGCGGCTTCCGAAGTTGAGCTTACCATGAAGCCCATCCTAACACTCTTATCCGTCATCGCCCTGGCCGCCGTAGCGAAAGCACAGGATTACACTGTATTTCACGTGTGCCGGGACCAGCACGTCATTCATACTTCCGACGGCGCTGATGCGGGCCACGTTGAATACGTGGTCTTCGATCCCGGCAGTCATCGCATTGTCTCCACCGTCGTCACCGGCGGAGTTGTTGGCGAAAAATATGTCGCCGTTCCATTCGAGTCGATGACCTTCAATGCGGAGCGCGAGATCATGCTCAGCAGCATCACCCGCGAGAAGTTTGTCAGCGCTCCCGTTATCGAAAAAACCCGAATCACCTCCACCACGATTCAGCCCACCGTGTTCGAGCAGACGTCGCAGCACTTTGGGGTTCGCTTTGATGCCAACATCAATATAGGCGACCGCGATAGACGCGACGGAGACAGGCGGGACGGTGATCGTCGCGACGGAGACCGCCGCGACATGCCCGCAGGCCGCTTTGCCAATGATGAAGCCGCCCGTCGCGATGGCCGCAGAGACGGGGTGGACCCTGCTGCCCGCGACTCGGATCGCGACCGGGATCGCAACCCTGCCCGTCGATCAGGCGTGAATGATGCCGCCGACCGGCAGAACCGTTCAGGCAATGCCTCCAATTCTCCTTCGGGTCGCGCGGAACCTGAATCCAACACGGACCGCAACGGCACCGCCCACAACCGCACTGGCGCAGATGAGAAGGACAAGTCCGCTCGCGAAAACAGCAATCCCGCCACTCGCTCCAAGACTGACGCAGAAGATCATAAAAAATCATCTGCCGATCCATCCGCTCCACCTGCTGGCCGCTCGACTTCTGAAGGAGCCGAAGGCGGCAGCGGAACACCCAGAAAGAGCGCTAGCTCTGATGATGCAAAAGCGGGAACGACCGCCAAAGAGACCTCGAAAACCGACGAGCCCAAAGCCCGGGAAAAGTCCGGCCACAAGGACTCAGACGACGTCAACTCTTCGACAACCAAAAGCAAACGCGAAACAAGTCCCGAAAAGGCTGCTGAGAAATCGGAAGGCAGCAGCACGCCCAAGAAGATGAAAACCAAGGACTCTGACGAATCCGGCAGCAACGATGCTGAGCCAAAGCGCACCCAGCGCTAAAACTGATCCGTCGATCCCATCAAGCACCACCTCCAGGCCCAGGCTGTCGATTGATAGCCTGGGCCTTTTTTTCGGTATCGCCGGATGATTGCTGCGTAGCCGATCCGAACAAAGGGGGTCGCCACAATCGCTGCGCAGCGGTGGATGTGGCTTCGCCATCTACGATAGGGATGGGTGGCATTTCGATGATGCAGACTGGAAATGCTCCGAGGCCATAAATGTGCCGATGGTGCGTGCGGCTCCTGGACAGTGAGCCTTGTGGCAGGAAAGAGGCTGCTCATCACTCCTGGGGCAGGGAGTGGTACCGGTGGTCGGACTCGAACCGACACTCTGTTAGGAACAAGATTTTGAGTCTAGCGTGTCTACCATTTCACCACACCGGCAAGTCTGGGAGGTTGGGAAGAAAAGCGAGGACGGTGGGCTTTGCAAGGGCTTTGCGAACGAATCAGGGAGGGGAAGGGCAGGGACAAAGGATCGCTGTGGGCGGGTTTAGCTCAAAGACAATCGGGCTTTCCGAGAATTATAGATTACTTTATTACTTGCAAGTGTTGCGGTTATCTATAATTTTTCGAATGAAACTGTAGTTTCCATAGTCTATACTGATTCACCTGCTCGCTTCTCTGACGCACTTTATGCTCGCCGTGCTCGACAACCTTCTTCAGCAATGCGGCTACACGGACAACTCCGATGTTCGCCAAGCCATGGAAGAGGCATGCTATAACCAGACGTCCTTCGTGGATGCGGTGCTAGACTGCCCGGGGGTGAATGAACGGGTGTTTCTCCAGGCGCTGGCGGAAATGCTGAACCTGCCGTGGTGGGATGTCAGTTCCGAAACCCAGGTGGACCGCAGTCTGCGCCGCTACCTGCCTGCTGATGTGGCGCTGAAGAACCGCCTGCTGCCCATCGCGGTGGATACCCGGCCCTCGGCCAATGCCGCCCACGCGATTGATCAGGCCTCGGCCACGGAGCCGGTGGCGCTGCACATTGCCTCGGCTGATCCGCTCAATTTGGTGGCGCGCCAGCAACTGGCCGCCGGGGTCACTTTGCCGGTGATCTGGCATGTGGGTGCTCGCACTCGCATTGCGGAAGGACTGCAAAAACTCTATGGCCTGGGCGCTGATACCTTTGAAAAGATCCTGCGTGGCCGCGCCGATTGGGGCGCGGAAGATTTCGCCGATGAAGTGACTGTGCTGGATGAGCCGGAAGACGAAGAGGCTTCCGTGGTGCGCTT
Organism: Verrucomicrobiaceae bacterium; assembly: GCA_028293175.1. Taxonomy (GTDB): domain Bacteria; phylum Verrucomicrobiota; class Verrucomicrobiia; order Verrucomicrobiales; family Verrucomicrobiaceae; genus CAINXC01. The sequence continues at coordinate 5,149 of JAQGPI010000115.1, forward strand.
CGTGAATCAAATCATTCGTCGCGGGCTGGAGCAGCGCGCCACGGACATCCATGTGGAGCCGCAGCAGGACCGCCTACGCATCCGTTACCGCATCGATGGCCGCCTGGAAGAGCTGCCGGTGCCGGATAATATCAAGGCCTTGCAGGCGAGCGTGATTGCGCGCCTGAAAATCATGGCGCGGCTCGACATCGCTGAGAAGCGCCTGCCGCAGGATGGCCGCATCAACTTGGAAATGGACGGCTCGCCCATCGACGTTCGCGTGGCCACCATTCCCTCGGTGGAAGGCGAAAGCGTAAGCCTGCGTCTCCTCGGCCAGCAGACCGTGACGCTCGACCGCCTGGGCATGGCGGACACGGTGCGCCCGATTGTGGATGAGCTCTTGAAGCTGCCCAACGGCATCATTTTGATCACCGGCCCCACGGGCTCCGGCAAATCGACCACGCTGTACGCCTTCCTCACTCAGCTCAATCAAACGCATCGCCGCATCGTCACCATTGAAGACCCGGTCGAATACAAGATGCCTGGCATCCTGCAGATAGCGGTGAAGCCGGAGATCGGGCTCACCTTTGCCACTGGCCTGCGCAGCATTCTGCGCGGTGATCCGAACGTGGTGATGGTGGGGGAAATGCGCGACCTTGAAACCACGGAAATCGCCATCCGCGCCGCCCTAACAGGTCACTTGGTGTTTTCCACCCTGCACACCAATGATGCCATCGGCGGCATCACGCGCTTGGTCGATATGGGCGTGGAGCCCTTCCTCGTCTCCAGCGCCGTGCGCGCCTTCTTTGCCCAGCGACTGGTGCGTCGTCTTTGCCCTTCCTGCCGCGAGCCGGTGGAAGTGGAGCCCGAGTACCTGGACAGCATTGGCTTTCCCACTTTCCGCAAGGGCACGCTGATGAAGGCACGCGGTTGCGAGAGCTGCCGTGGCACCGGTTATCAAGGCCGTCTTTCGATCTATGAAGTGGTGCTGGTGACCAATGCCCTGCAACACCTGATCAACACCCGCGCGCATCCTTCTGAATTCCTCAAGCAGGCGCTGTCCGACGGCTACCTGCCGATGCGCGGCTACGGCTTCCTGAAGTGTCTGGAAGGGGAGACCACCATTCAAGAAATCCTCAGTGTGACTGCCGCCGAACGGAGTTTCATTGAGGAAAAACCCAAGTTGAAACCAAGAGCGCCTACGGTCGTAGCGGCGGCTCATTAACACGAAGGGAAAAGGCATAAGGGAAAAGGGATAAGTTCTGATTCTGATCTGAAAGCCCTCCCACACCCTGTTCCCACTTTTCCCTTACCCCTCTCCAAATGCCAACCTTCCACTACAGCGCCAACGGCCCCAGCGGCCTTGTCTCCGGCGAGCTCTCTGCGGGTGACCGGAGCGAGGCGTTTGCGTTGTTGGGCAAGCAGCGGTTGCAGCCTTTCAAGCTGGATCTGGTGAGCGCGCAGGCGCAGGCTTCGGCGAAGGCGGCTAGTGCTTCCAAGGCGGGTGCTGAAGCAAAGAAAAAAGCATCGGCATCCATGACTGCCATGCCGGTAGATGGGCAGATCAAACTAAAGCTGAACCAAGTGCTGCTGTTCACGGAAGAACTGAGCGATCTCATCGCCGCAGGCATCCAGCTTGAGCCCGCGCTGGGCACTATGGAGCGGCGTCGCGAGCTCTCCGGCATCAAGGTGCTGGCAGCCTCGCTGCGCGCTAAGGTGCGTGATGGCACCAGCTTCTCCAAGGCCATCGCCTCCACTTCCCCCAGCTTCGGCAATCTGTTCTGCGCGCTGGCTTCGGCAGGCGAAGCGAGCGGTTCGCTTGATGTGATTTTGAAGCGTCAGGTGGAGTACATGAAGTCACTCCAGGCCTTGCGTGCGAAGGTGATTTTCGCGCTCATCTATCCCGCGTTCCTCATTGTCGCGGCTCTTGGCGTCACTGCCTTGTTTGTGATTTATCTGATTCCCAAGCTCACCGAGTTACTTGATTCCACCGGCGGCTCTCTGCCCTTCGCCGCGCAGGTGATGGTGAAAATGAGCGATGTGGCGAAGGAGTACTGGTGGGTGGCGGTGATTTTAGGAACCATGGTCGCGATCTTGTTCAAGGCATGGGTGAAGCGGCCCGAGTCGCAGCTCCCTTATGCAAAGCTGAAGCTGCGCCTGCCGCTGTTCGGCGGTGTTTTGCAGGCCCGCTTTTATGTGCAGTTCCTGGAGACGCTGTCGAACCTCATTGGCAATGGCCTGCCAATGATGCACGCCATGCAGCTCACGCAGAATGCCACGGATAATGTCTATCTGCGCGGTGAGCTCGATCCCGTGATCCGCAATGTGGGCGAGGGCGTGGCGCTGTCTAAAGCCCTCGAGCGCAGCGGCCATTTCCCGCCCCTGCTGATTGATATTGTCAGCGTGGGCGAGCAGACTGGCAAGCTCGCCGAAGCCCTTTCCAAAGGCGGTGGCCGCTTTGACCGGGAACTCACCAACCGCATTGAACGGCTCTCGGCCATGATCCAGCCCGCCATCGTCTGCCTCATGGCGGGGCTCGTGGGCACCATGGCCTACCTCATGATCACCACCATCTTCAAGACCATCAGTTCGATGAAGTAGAAGAGGCAAGACTTTAAGACATCAGACAGAAGAAAACACCAACAGCCCAACACATGAAGACCTCGCTTCCATCCTCCCGCCTCCGCCGTGCCGCCTCTGCCCAGGGTTTCACCCTGGTCGAAATGGTGCTCGTGCTCGGCATCATCGCCCTGCTGCTCGGCGCGGGCATTTATCAGCTCACCGGCGTTCTGGACTCCGGCAAGATCAAGCGCGCCAAGGCCGACCTTGCCACGTATGGCTCGGCGCTGCGCACCTATGAACTCAACGCCA
>JAQGPI010000148.1 GCA_028293175.1 Verrucomicrobiaceae bacterium
TCCGGATGAACGCAAATGGGGATCCCCCAAAGCCTTGTTTGTAGACGTATTATTTGCGTTCATCCGGTTCCATTTGCGGTTCAATCATTCAGAAAAAGACCAGCGCAAAAGGCACTCAAGCCTTCGCCTTCAGCCTTGGTCTCTAATTTGGCATTCTCTATTTTCATGACTCCCATTCCACCTTCCCAATTGCAGGAAGCGCTCACATGGCGCTACGCCACCAAAGTCTTTGATCCGCTCAAGAAGATTCCTGCAGAAACATGGAGTGCACTTGAGGAAGCACTGGTGCTCAGCCCCTCTTCTTACGGCCTGCAGCCGTGGAAGTTCATTATCGTGCAGGACCCGGTTTTGCGAGAAAAGCTGCTACCTTTTACTTGGAAGCAGCGCCAGGTGGTCGATTGCTCGCATTTTGTCGTCATGACAGTGAAGAAGGCCATGGCGGAGGAGGATGTGGATGCTTTCATCACTCGCATTGCTGAAGTGCGCGGCGGCACCCCGGATGCCCTGCTCGGCTATCGGAACATGATGATACGCGATGTGGTCACCGGTGACCGCAGCAAGATCGCCACCGAATGGGCTAAGCATCAAGCTTACATCGCCCTGGGCAACCTCATGACCTGCGCCGCCCTCGTGGGTGTCGATACCTGCCCGATGGAAGGTTTTGAAGCTGCCAAGTACGATGAGATTCTCGATCTTGCGAAGGACGGTCTCACCACCGCCGTGCTGCTGCCGCTGGGCTACCGCTCGGAGTACGACCGGTATGCCGAGCTGCCCAAGGTGCGTTTCGAGACGACGGGCGTGGTGGAGTATCGTTGAAGTTGTTCAGGCCGCTGAATCAGGATCACAAAAGTACCTGAACAGGTGACTTGTGATGATGGGAGCTTGCATTGGGGCACGTAGTCCTAGCAATCTTTTGCCATCCATGATGAAGCCGATCCTCCTCTGTGTGTTATGTGCCGCCGCCGGGCCGGTTTTTGGTGCCGATGGCATTGTGTCCAAGACCACGTACGCCAAGGCCTATGGAGAGACGAAGAATGCGGTAGCCGTTGATCCTGCGAGGGATCTGCCGCGCTACGCGGTGGTGGAGCCGAAAGATGCCATCGCTACATGGCAGGTAAAAAAGGGCTTCAAGCTGGAGCTAGCAGCGAACGAGCCGCAAGTGCGCTCTCCGGTCGCCATCTCCTATGATGAACGCGGGCGCATGTTTGCGTGTGAGATGATTGATTACTCTGAGATGCGGGATGTGACACCGCATCTGGGTCGTATTTCCATGCTGGAGGACAAGGATGGCGATGGGTATTTCGAAACCAGCACGGTATTTGCCGACAACCTTGCCTGGCCCACCGGCGTCATTTGCGCCAACGGCGGTGTCTATGTGATCGCCACGCCGGATGTGTGGTTCTTCAAGGACATGGATGGCGATGGCAAGGCCGATGTACGTGAGGTGGTGTACACCGGTTTCGGCACAGGCATGAAGCTGATCAACGTGCAGGGCATGGCAAACTGCCCCACCTGGGGGCAGGACAACCGCATTCACATCCAAGGCGGGCCGGGCAACAAGGGCTTGATCAAGTGTCTGAAGCGCCCGGACTTGAAGGAGATCGAGCTCAGTGGCCACGATTTGTGGTTCGATCCGCGCACGCTGGAGTTCGGTCTGGAAGCAGGCGGCGGCCAGTACGGCATGAGCTTCGACAACTATGGCCGTCGGTTTGTGTGCAGCAATTCCGACCACCTGCAATACTACCTTTACGATGAGAAGTACGCGCAGCGAAATCCATACTTCACCATGCCGCCTCCACGCCAAAGCATCGCCGTAGACGGGGGCGCGGCGGAGGTGTTTCGCATCAGTCCCGATGAGCCATGGCGCATCATTCGCACTCGCTGGCGTATCGCCGGTGTGGTGAAAGGTGCTGTGGAGGGTGGGGGACGTGTGAGCGGCTACTTTACCGGCGCCACTGGCACCACCATCTATCGCGGCGATGCGTATGGCGATGACTTCTTGAACAACAGTTTCACCGGTGATGCAGGCGGTCAGCTCGTGCACCGCAAGAAGATCCGCTATGCCGATGACGGCATCAATCTGGTGGGCGAACGCCCTGCCGACGAGCATGGCTTTGAGTTCGCCGCCAGCAAGGATACCTGGGTGCGCGTGGTGAATTTCGCCAACGCTCCCGACGGCTGCCTGAACATCATCGACATGCATCGCGAGGTGATCGAACACCCCTGGAGCATTCCCGACGAGATCAAGAAATACATCGATCTCAACAGCGGCAACGACCGTGGCCGCATCTTCCGCATCGTGCCGGAGAACTTCAGCAACCGTCGCGGCACCAAGGTCAATCTCGCCGATGCGAGCCTCGAAGAACTGGTCAAAACCCTGGGCCATCCCAATGGCTGGCATCGCGACACCGCGGCGAGGTTGTTGTATGAGCGCAACGACAAGGCGGCGGTGCCGATGCTGGAGAAGATCTTTGCCGGTGACAATCCATTGGCGAAGATTCACGCGCTAGGCGTGCTGGAGGGGTTGGGTACATTAAAGGAAGCCTTAGTGGTTAAGGCGTTGAAGGACAACAATGCCCGAGTTCGTGAGCATGGATTGATCGCCAGTGAAAGGCTTTTCAAGGACGGGCGGCCTCCAGAGGAACTGGCTTCCGCTTTTAAACTGCTGGTTGATTCACCTCTGGTAGAGGACGCGGACAAGCGCGTACGGTTCCAACTGGCTTTAACCCTCTCGCTATGGACAGCGCCGCAGTCTTTCGATTCCATACCGGGATTTTCACTCCATAGGCTGGCGAAAAGCGATGGCAACGATCCGCTGTTCGCTGCCGCGCTTCTTTTGAGCAATCCTTCGATTTTTCTCAAGTCCTTGGGATTGGCGGAAAGCGAACATCCCGAATGGCCACCCTCGCCGTTTAAGCTTAAGGTGCTCCGTGCGTATGCCGAACGTTTTCGGCCAGAACTTTCCGAGGAATTGTTGGAGTACGCGCTGGATGCAATTAGCCAGGAAAGGTTTCATCAGGAAAAGCCAGATCCTTTCCACCGTTTAGAATGGGGGGAAACCTCAGCGGAGGTGATTCGTGCGCTGAGCGAAGGTTTGAAGCGCTCGGGAACGACTCTCGATAAAATAGACGTGGCTCACAAGCTTAAACGCATGTTCGAAAGTGCGGCCGCTGATGCTATTAACAGCTCGCAGCCCGAGATGCGGCGCAGCAAAGCTATTGAGTTGTTAGGTTGTACCGCCTCGAAGGCGGCGGCTGAGGCGATGGTTGCATGCCTGAGGAAAGGTCAGTCAGATGCTTTGCAAACGGTGGCGTTAAAGACCCTCGCTCAACGAGCATCCCTTGATGTCACTGCTAGTATTATTTCAAACTGGCCGAACTACGGTGCGCACGCCAAAGAAGCAGCATTGACTGCCCTCACCGCGCGCGATGACCGCACACTGGCTCTGCTGGAGGCCGTGCAATCCGGTTCGATCAAAGCGACGGACTTCACTGCTTCACAAGTGCAGGCGCTCGTGCATCACAAGGACAGCAAGGTCACAGTTCTGGCCAAGAAAGCCCTGGCCTCAGTCATTCCTCCGTCACGCGAAGAAGTAGTGGCAAAGTTCAAAGATGCCGCCGCGACCAAGGGTGATGCTGCCCGCGGGCAGGCACAATACCTTGCGCGCTGCATTGCCTGCCACAAAGCAGGAGCGCAAGGCATCGCGGTGGGGCCGGATTTAATCACGGTGAAGACCAAGGGGCGCGATGGCATTCTCAGCGCGATCTTGGAACCTAACAAGGAAGTGGCGGCACAATTCATCGCCTACACGGTGATAACGAAGGATGGCCAGACCCTGAATGGCATCATCGCGCATGATGATGCCAGCAGCCTCACGCTGCGGCTCATGGGCGGCATCGAGCAGGTCATCCAGCGCAGCAACATCAAGGGCTCAAGCTCCACCGGCACCAGCCTTATGCCGGAAGGGCTGGAGACCGGCATGAGCGTGCAGGACATGGCGGACCTGCTTAGTTTCGTGGAAGGCGTGAAATAGCCGACCTACGGCTCGCGGCGCGCGCAGAACCAGCCAAGGGTGGCCGCGTTCTCAAACCACTCTTTGACCAGCTTCGCCCAGTCTTCGCCGGGATCGGCTTGTTGCAGAGCGATTTCGAGCGCCGCGCTGACGGTTTGGCCTCTTTGCAAGGCAGTAAAAAGCAGGAAGGCCTCGCGAGTGATGCGCTTGAAATAGACGTCGGTATCGCAGCGATGCACGGCCAGCCAAAGCTTCTGTTTCTTCGGCAAGGCAAGGCGTCTCACCGCCGCGCGAACTGGCGCATGGTCTAACGTATTGCTGGCCTCAGCACGCATGCCGGAATCACGGTTGCGCACGGCCATGAAATAATCATCCACCGCGTAGTTCACTTCCAGAAACACCAAATAAGGCTGGAGTCCGAGGCGCAGCTCATCGGGATTGCTGCCGAGCAGATCATCACCATGCAGAGGTTCGTTTCTAGCTTCATCAAAGGCCAGGACCTGTGCCCATTCAAAATGGGCAATGTCGCGAGCGATGGCTGTCCGTGGCGCAGTCCATTCGGGATGCTGGTCAATGAACGGGAGGATGCGGTTGCCCAGGTTGCGCAGTGTCCATGAACTGCTCGGGCAGCTCGCCAGATAGGCCCGCGCAAAGGCGTGGAACTTCTTTGCCCCAAGCACGGACCGCAGCCCCGGGAAGTCATCGTACAAGCAGTCCAGGATGCGGAACCAGTAGGACCGGGAATAGATGGCAAGACGTTCCTCGGATGTAAGCCGGTCGTTGGGCCTGATGAACTCGCCCACCATCTCAGCCATGGGCCGGCCATCGGTCCATTCGGGGGCCAGCTCCTCATCGTCATTGACGAGCGGACGGTACATGGCCACGCCCATCAGGCGCTGCAACTGCCGCAGGTCCTCGACACTGTCGATGCTAGGCGGACACAGGGGCGTGCTCATGGAGGAATCGGTTGGCTTTCAGCGCCTCGGCATGCACTTCGTCAAAACTAGGGATGCGGTCGTCCCATTCCAACAGCGTGGCGGTGTGACCGCCCAGCTTGATCGTTTCCGCATACAGATCCCACACCGGATCGGGCACAGGATGATCATGCGTATCCAGGAGGTGTGTAGGATACCGGGTGTGGCCCGCCACATGGATCTGGCCGATGCGATGGTGCGGCACATTGCGCACGTATTCAAAGGGATCAAACTCGTGATTCTGCGAGGAGACGTAAATGTTGTTCACGTCCAGCAGCATGCCGCAATCGGCGCGCTCCACGACTTCGCTGAGGAACTCCCATTCGGTCATCTTGCTCTGATGGAACTCGGCATAACTGCTGACGTTCTCCACACAGATGGGCACTTCCAGAAAGTCTTGTGCTTGCCGCACCTTCTCAGCGGTGTGTTTTGCCACGGCCATGGTGTAAGGCATCGGCAGCAGATCGTGCGAGTAACTACCGTCCACACTGCCCCAGCAGAGGTGGTCGGAAAGCCAGGGCGTATTTGTGCGCTTCACCAGTCGCTTGAGCTTCTTCAGATGCTCTTTGTTCAATGGATCCGCATTGCCGAAGTACATCGACACGCCATGCTGGACGACACGGTACTGCTCCAAAATTTGATCCAGCACCTTCAACGGGCGCCCGCCATCGACCATGAAATTCTCCGAGATGATCTCGAACCAGTCCACGACCGGCTTCTTGTCCAGGATGTGCGCGTAATGCGGCACACGCAGGCCTACGCCGATGCCGTAGTCAGTGAAGTTATTGAACTTGTTGGCGGGCATTGACGATATGAATAAAAGGGGGACAACCCGTGGATAAGAAGCTCTCATCCACGGGTCTTCGTTCAAAGGCTACTTGTGAGCCGAGTTGCAGCCGCCCTTGCCCTTGCAGGAGTTCTTGCCCTTGCAGCCGTTGTCGCCGGACTTGCAACCGCCCTTGCCCTTACAAGCGTTCTTGCCTTTGCAAGTGTGGGCGTCCTTGTCGGCCATCTTGATGATGGAACCCGTGTCGGCGGGAGCCTTGGCGCTAGCGGCCGTGGCAGCGTAGGAACCTGCGAAAATGCCTGCGAGTGCGGCGCCAGCGATGATAGTCTTGTTGCTCATGGTATTGGATGTTTGGTTAGGATGTCTTGTCTTACAACCGCACCACATGGGCGGCTGGTCGTAATCCGTATATGGGACGATGAACGATTCATTTTATTCCGTGAAGAAAAAGATTTTTTTAATTTACATGCGTGATGCCACCGGATCAGCCATGGACAACGATTTCTCCTGCGCACTTCGTGCTTTATCCGCGTACCCGCTTGTGGCACCTTCCTGATACATGCGCCTGTTTATTGTGATTGCGGCACTCCTTCTTATCCCGGCTTTTGCCGTGGTCATGGAGTGGCATTTTCAATCCAGCGGGCGCGAGGCTATGCTGGAGCAGTGCCGCAGCCGTTTGGCGAAGGCTGGCCTTGATGAGGTTTCCGTGCGGCTCGATCATTTTGACGCCGTGCTCACCGGTATGTGCAGTGATCCTGCAGATTTGGAGAAAGCCCAGGCGCTGGTCACGAACGTGCGCGGGGTGAGGCTGAAGTTTGACGACAATCAAATCCGCGTACCGGCCAAGCTTAGCGCGAACATCCATGGGCATGAGATGTTGCTGTCCGGCTGGTTGCCCAGGGAAGGGCATCGCTTGCAGATCGTGCGCCTCGCAAAAGCTTCGCGACCCGATTTGGAAGTTTCCGCTGCTGACATCCGTCTGTCGCCACGAGTGGCGCTAGGTCCCGAGTCCCAGACACGAGATGGCCTGCAGCCCAAGGTCTTCGCCAGCCTGCTGGAGAGCATTCGCTTGCCTGCCTCCCTCAGTATCACTGGCGACGGCCATCATTATATCTTCAAAGGCAGCCTGCCATCCCCAGCAGTGCGCGATGCCATTGTGAAGGCTGCTAAAGAAAGCGCGCCGGGCTTGGAGATCGATGCCAGCCAGTTCATAGGCGATGAACATGTGGCCGCCGCCCCTTTTGCCCAGGGGATGGACCTTGCGGACTTTGTGAGGCTCTATTTTGAGAGCCCCACACCAGGCTCCTTTCAGATCGATCAGCGCAACGGCCCGCGAATCCAGGCCTATGCCACCACGGCGATGGAAAGCGCATGGCTCGCGGCGCTGCGCCCTGTCAGCGGCAGTTCTCGTGTGGCGATGGAGGTTACCCGGGTGCCCTCCCTGTTTCATTTTCCCACGTATCAACCTCAGTCAAAGTTGGAGCCGCAGGTGGTGGTCGGACTGCGTGAAACCTTCCGCTTACAGCGGGTTCTCTTCGATTCAGGCTCCGCCAAAATCAAGGCTGAGGAGGAGGCCAAGCTTAGCGTGCTAGCGGAGACCATCAAGAAGGCAGGTCCCGATCTGCATCTGATCGTGGCGGGCTATTCGGATGTCGGCGGCGAGCCTGTCGGCAAGACCATGCAACATGCGCGTGCTGATGTTGTTCGCTCTAAACTCGTAGAACTCGGCGTGCCCGGGAATCTGCTGGAAGCCATGCCTTTTGAGGCAGTTCGCCCTCCAGGCCCATTGACAGATGAGGTCCGGCGTGACACACGCAGTGTGGAACTTCTCATCAAATGATGCCGGAACCATGAAGCCACCCGCCCCATCGATGGAGCTCAGTCTCGATCCCATCATCTACTTCTACACGCACAGCCTGTTGGTCATTGCTGTGTCGGCGGTGGTATTCATGGTGATGGGCGTGTGGATTGGGCATCTCACGTGGGCGAAGTACAAGCGCCGAGCCCGTGCCTTCCAGGAAGAATGCGACCTTCTGCGCCATGAGATTGCGGCACTCAAGCGCCGTATCGGCGAAGAAACCGCCGGCCCTGCCCCGCTGGTGCTGATCAATGAAGATGCGCCCGTGCCAGAGGAGGTGGACTCGGGTTCCCCGCTGCCGGGCTTCGATTTGTCCGAAGCGGACAAGATCGGGCTTGTGCAAACCATGTTCCCTGAGCCGGGGAAGCCTATTGAAATAGCTTCCGAAAAACTTACGGAGGAAAAAATCGCCCATGACGCTCCATCAAAGCTAGAGCCGCCTCGCGAAAGTCTGGCTGACGTGGTGATTGGGCCCGCTGGTGCCGTCCACCATACCCTGGAGCCCGTCGCACCGCCGGATTCCATTGCTGACTTCTCCAACTCGGAAGTGGTTTCATCGAATGGAGCGCATGCGACCCTCGCTGAGGAAAAACAGTTCTTGTCCAAACCGCAAGCCGAAGATCGCGCCAAGCATCCTCGAAAGAAAACACGCGTGCCCTCGAAGGCCGAGCTGGTCGTTGAGTCAAAGTCGGAACCTGAGCCGAAGCCCGAAACGGCAGTGGATGCGGAGACCGCTTTTTCTACGGAGCTGGCCGCTGGCGTGGCCGTCAGTGACCCGCATCTGGGCATTCTACTGCGTTCACAGCCAGATCGTTGGGATGATCTTACCCTTCTGCGTGGGGTGGGGGAGGTGCTGCAACAGCGCCTGCATGACGAAGGGGTGCACACCTTCAAACAGATCGCCTATTGGAACGACGCTAACGTCGAGGCCTTTTCCTCCAAGATAGAGGCCCGCGATCGCATCGAGCGGGAACACTGGGTGACTCAGGCCCGCGACATGCACTTCCTGAAGTACGGTGAGAAGCTGGCGTAGCGGCATTCGCCACAGGGAGAAGGAACTGCCAAAGGGATGCTTTTTCCCTTGCTGTAGCCCCCTCGTACAAGCGATGTTTCGGCCCCCTCATTTCGCAGCTCCCTTTCATGTCGCCCATCCCGCCTCCATCCAGCGATCTCAGCAACGTTCAGGCAATGGCGTCGCTGCCCGCCGATTGGGAGTACGGAGATGCAAGCGTGCAGAAGCTGGAAGACTTGGGCGCGGAAAAGCGCAAAGCGGGCGAGCTTGAGGAAGCGCTAGTATTTTATCAGGCGGCGCTAGACAAGGCCTTGGCCAAAAGTCTCAGCCTCGAGGTGCTGTCCGAGCTGCGCACTGCGATTGCCGTGCTGCTCGACGGCCTGGGACGTGAAGAAGACGCCGTCCCCGTGTACGAGCAGGCCATCAAGGATCACGCCGGGTTGGAGCCGATGGACAAGGCCACTTCAGGCCAGTTGCGCAACAATCTCGCAATGATCTACAAGCGCCTGGGCAGGTTTGCGCTCGCCGAGCAGCACTATCTCGCCGCCGTCGAAGCCCTGGAAAGCGTGCTTGGCAAGGATTCAGAAGACGTCGCATCGCTCTACAACAATCTCGGTGGCCTCTACTACGCCGCCGGGTTTCCGGATCAGGCCAAGGACGTGTTTCTAGAGGCGCTTGACATGCGCCTTAAAATTCTCGGCGAGGACCATCCCGATGTGGCCCAGACGCGTTGTAATCTCGGTTCCGTGTTCTACGAGCTCCACGAGAATGATGCGGCGCAGGAAAGCTTCGAGAAGGCCCTGGGGATACTGGAGGCGCACATCAAGGACGAAGCCGCCAGCTATGAAGCCGTGGGCCAGGATTATGTGGCCATGCTGGGTGCCATTGAAGAGGATGACAAGGCTTCCCGCTTTCAAAAGCACATGGTGGAAGTACTGAGCAGCTTGGACGCTGAGTAAACCTTTGCCGTCTTTATGCCTGGATGTATTCTTCATGCCTGCGGCGATGATTTCGATGTGGATGGGTTCCTCACCATCAGCAACCTTCAGCCTTACTCTGTCTATCATCGTGGCGAGCCCCGGCCTCGCTCGAAGCTTCAATGTGAAAACGGTTTCAAGATCGCCGTTACTGAGCATGGGAAGCTTAAAGAAGACGTCCCGGAAGCCATCAGTTTTCTGTCCGCGAACGAGGCTGAATTGCTCCGCCTCCGCGATTTCCCGGGAGTAAAAAGCTTGTGTCTGGATTTTGGCCATTGGCAGCGAGATGTGGCCGTCCAGTGTGACTACTTGCCTTCGGAGCTTCTTGTCCTTGCAGGCAAGCTTGGTTTCGGGATTGCACTCTCTCTTTATCCGGCATCGGATGACGAAATGGAAGCTGGTGGAGATAGCGCAGACCAGCCTTTGTAAGTCTGCCGTTCATTTGCAAGAGCCGCACACAAAGGCCGTTCCTTCGCCATGCTTCGCGTCCTCTCGACCGTTTTTACCCTGAGCCTTGCCTGCCTTTCGGCGGCACAGCCCAATATCCTGCACATTCATGCCGACGATCATCGGCCGGATGGGCTGGCGGCGCTTGGCAACCGTGTCTTAAAGACGCCGAACCTCGATACCCTGGTGGCGCGCGGTATGGTGTTCAGCCATTGCTACACCCAAGGCTCCATGGTGGGGGCTGTGTGCCAGCCGAGCCGCACCATGCTGCTCAGCGGGCACTCCTGGCAACGACTGCCGATTGTCAAAGGTGCCAAGGGTGCACAGACCTTGACCAAGGGCTGGGATGCTTCCATGTCACTGCCCAAAGTGCTCAGCGCCGCCGGTTACGAGACCTGGCACTGCGGCAAAAGCGGCAATGAATTCACCGCCGCGCTGAAGGCCTTCGATACCAATCTCTCGATGAATGACCCAGGGGAGGAGCGACGCGGCTCTAGCCAGCGCCACGCCGATGCCGCCATCGACTTCCTCAGCCAGCGCCATAAAGACCGCCCTTTCTACATCTATCTGGCCCCTCCCGTGCCTCACGATCCGCGCATTACCGCGCCGGAATTCACCGGCTTCTACAAACCTGAATCCATCCCGTTGCCAGCGGCCTTCATGCCTCAGCACCCGTTCCACAACGGCGAAATGATTGTGCGCGATGAACTCCTCGCACCCTTCCCCCGCACGCCCGAAGATACCAAGCAGCAGCTCGCGGATTACTATGATTGCATCACCGGACTTGATCACCATGTGGGTCGCATCCTGAAGCTGCTCAAGGAATCCGGCGAGCTCGAAAACACCCTTGTCATCTTCTCCGGCGACAACGGCTTGTCGCTAGGAGAGCACGGTCTCTTCGGCAAGCAGAACCTCTATGAGTTCGGCGGCATGCATGTGCCGCTCGTCATCGCCGGGCCCGGCATCCCGAAAGGCCACACCGATGCGCTTGCCTATCTCATGGATTTGTTCCCGACGTTCTGCGAATTTGGCGGTGCCAAAGTGCCCGCCGGCGTGGAAGGCCGCAGTTTGCAACCCATCATCCAAGGCAAGCAGGAGAAGGTTCGCGACGTGCTCTACACCGGCTATCGCAACTGCCAGCGCGCAGTGCGCGATCAGCGCTGGAAGCTCATTCGCTATCCGCTGGTGAACAAAACGCAGCTCTTCGATTTGCAGGCTGATCCGCATGAGCTGGCGAATCTTGCCGACCAGCCGGAACACGCGGCCAAGGTAAAGGAAATGATGGCCGTGCTGGCAGATCAAATGCAGCAGTACGGTGACACCCATCCGCTCACCGTGGACCATCCCGCGCCTGCGGAGTGGTCGCCACCCGCGAATCTGCCGAAGGCAAAGGAATAAAAGATTACAAATCCATGCTTCACCATCTTTCCTTTGCCGTTGCCGACTCGCTGTCTCCGCGTCCTTCTACGATGCCGTTCTAGCGCCGCTGGGGTATATCAGGGTGTGGGACGATGTGACCGCCGTCGGCTTCGGTCAGTCCGGCAGTGGGGACAAGTTCGCCATCAAGCACAGGCCCGATGGCGTCATCATACCCGGCGATGGATTTCATGTTGCCTTCGCCGCTGAATCCCGCGCAGCCGTGGATGCCTTTTATCGTGCGGCCATAAATCACGGCGCAAAGGACAATGGAGGCTCTGGCCTGCACCCCGAATATGGAGATGCTTACTACGCCGCCTTCGTCTTCGATCCGGACGGTTACCGCATTGAGGCCGTGATCTGTGGAGCAGAGTGAGCTAAGACGCACCGTATGAATGCCAATTTTCCGGGACTGTTATCGGTGGTGCTGAGCGCTGCGGGATTCGCCTGGGTGCATTCAACGCTCCGCCGTCGACGCATGTCCGTGCGCCTCCGGATCTTTGCTGTGTTTGCCGTCCTCTCGGTACCAGCGGCGTTGTTTACGCTGTATTATCTGCATGTGCTCCCCGAGTATGAATGGCTTTACACGCTGCGCTCATGGAGGGGCAGCGAGTTGCTGGGAGTGTTCCTCGGATGTGCCGGCGGAGCACTGGCTTCCATGTTGTCGCGCATGCTGCTGATATTCCCGCTGCTAGGTTCGGTGGCCTTTGCTTTCGCACCTTACGTCAAGCCGATGGTGACGCCTCTGGAAGACTCGGATCTCAAGGACCGATGGGAGGGAAACGTGTGCCTCCAAAGTACGGGCTCTACCTGTGGTCCGGCCAGCGTTTGCACGGTGCTCAAGCATTTGGGGGCCGCTCCTTCTGAGATCTCGGCAGCGCGTTCCGCCTACAGTACCATGAGCGGAACGGAGGCGTGGTATCTGGCTCGCTATGTCCGCAGTCAGGGCTTTGTGCCCCACTTTCGTTTCAGAAAGACGTTTGCTCCCTCGGTCGGATTACCGGCGGTGGTCGGCGTTACCAGTGGTGGCAATGGCCACTTTATTGCGGTTTTGGAGATCATCGGCGATCAAGTGACAGTGGCTGATCCCATGCGTGGAGAGGAACATTTGACGCTGTCGGAGTTTGAAGTGCGCTACCGGTGCACCGGCTTTCACATGGTCATCAGCAGGAATTGAAGGCTCGTATTCCCATAGACGGCGTCTATCAGCGGGCCCTTAAAGCTAGAGGCGGGGCCAGGACAGGCGCAAGCTTTGATCTAATGGCTAAGATTCTCAATCCGCCGGTCGCCCACCAAGCAGGGCAAGTGAATCGGAGCAGGGGACGCTGCTGGACAGTTTTGTCTTGCCACCCACGCACCGTTCATGGGAAAACCGATTCAGACATAGCATGATCTCCTCTGAACTACCCGTCCCTGCTGGTGAATTGAAGCGGTTTGAAATCCGCAATGGCACAGTCGTTGGCGAGACAAGCGAGGAGGATGCGCTGCATTTTGCGGCGGACTTCCAGGGCCTGCGCCACTTCGGCCAGAAGATCGGCGAAGCGCTCGATCTGGGACCTCCCTGGCTGGGGGCATTCCGAGAGACCGATTTCACTCATCTCTGGGCCTATGAGGGAAGTGCCACGAGCGCCTCAGATCCCGGCAACGGTGCGGTGATCACCCGGCACGCGCCGCTGGTGGAGCTGCTGGAAGAAGTATTCGAGGACTAACCGCTCATTTTTTACGATCATGGCTGTTAAAATCGCTCCTTCCCTCCGCAGTGCCCTCGAACGTCTGAAACACGCTGGCTCCGTGAACGGTATCTGCCTCGCCTGGCGCCGTCAGGTGCTCGTGAACCTGCTGCCTTACGAGGATTTCCGTGCAGAAAATCTGGTTCACGCCGTGCATGATGCACATGAGCATTTCGCCGGCGGCGGACGTGAAGTGAAGACGTTCTGGTTCGGTTTTGAAGGCGTGCATGTGCTGGCGCTCCGGCGTGGCGAATGCTCGCTCGTCGTCCTGCACAGTCGTGCGGTCGAGGCCGATTTCATGGCGAGGGCAGCTGAGGTGCTGCTCGATGACTGCCAGCTACTTGTCGATGCGGCGCTGAATCCATCCGGCTCTAATTCGGAGACGAACGAGACGCAGAAGCTCGTCGAAGCGAGTTGATGGGCGCGGTTATGCCCGGAAGATGGCTGCACGCTGTTGGTGTCCAGGTTTCGCCTGCGGCGGCTTCGCAGCCGCCGCATTATGGCCCATGACGTGTTTTCCTGAGCGCCTAAAGGCTGGACACCAACAGCGTCAAACACTGAGATGCTTTCATCCCCGCCGCCTTCTCTGCAATTTTACGCAGGATGGCGGCGATTACTTCTCTCTCCTGCCAACACAACCATGACCACCAGCTCCAATCCTTTCTCGTTGTCCCGTCGCAGTTTTCTTCGCACCAGCAGCGGCTCGCTATTCGCCCCGGCCATCATTACTGCCGCGACTACCCTCCGCGCTCAGCAGAAGGCGGATTCCACCGAGACCCTGAAGGTGGGCCTCATCGGCTGTGGCGGGCGTGGTTCGGGCGCGGCCAACCAAGCACTTAGCGCCTATGACAAGAATTCCAAGCTCGTCGCCATCGCCGATGTGCAGGACACGCAGATCGACAAGGCGCTGGCCAACCTGAGCGCCATTCATGGCGACCGCGTGAATGTAGCCCCTGACCGCCGCTACACCGGGCTCGACGGTTTCCAGAAGCTGCTCAATTCGGATGTCGACGTGGTCATTCTCGCCACTCCTCCAGGCTTCCGCCCCGTGCATCTCACCGCGGCTGTGGAGGCGGGTAAGCATATTTTCTGCGAGAAGCCGATGGCCGTGGATGCCGTGGGCTATCGCATGGCCGTCGCCGCTGTGGAGAAGGCGAAACAGAAGAAGCTGAATCTCGTGGCCGGTTTCTGCTGGCGCTACGACCTCGCCCGCGTGGAAGCCTTCAAGCGCCTGTTCGATGGCGATATTGGCGATGTGGTCGCCACCTCCCATACCTATCACACAGGGCCGGTGAAGCCGATGCCCAAGGCCGATACCCGGCCTGAAGGGATGAGCGATGTGGAGTGGCAAATCCGCAACTGGTACAATTTCTCATGGCTCAGTGGCGACGGTCTGGTGGAACAGGCCGTTCACAGCGTCGACAAGCTTTGCTGGGCCATGAAGGATGTTCCACCCATCGCCGCCGTAGGCGTAGGTGGCCGTCAGGTCCATGCGGAGGGGGGCAATATCTTCGACCACTTCCATGTGGCCTATGAGTTTGCGGGCAACGTTACCTGTCACATCGCTAGCCGCCAGATCCCGAACTGCTATGGCGACACCTCCGATGTGATTGCCGGCACTGCGGGCAAGCTCTTGATTGGCAAAATGAACCGCGACACCTCCAGGCCGAAGCGTCGCACCAAGGATGGCGGCGGCTACTCTCCTGGCGAGCCAGTCATAGAAGGTGCCAAAGCCTGGCGCTGGGAAGGCGGCCAGAAGAAGGACATGTACCAAATCGAGCATGACGCCCTGTTTGAAGCTATCCGCCATGGCGAGGTGATCAATAACGGCGACCGCATGATGAACAGCACCATGGTGGCTATCCTGGGCCGTACCGCCGCCTACACCGGCAAGCGCATTACCTGGGAAGAGATGACCAAGAGCTCCTTGGATCTTGCTCCCGAGGAAACTCTAAAATGGGGCGATAAATTCGAGCCCACCCCCTTGCCTCTACCAGGGGTCACGGCCTTCGCCTGATCCAATCGACCGTTTTCCTAGCGACGACGAGAGACCGTGCCCTCACCGGCACGGTCTTTTTCATTGTTGCAACACTTTTGGCGGTAGGATGTCTGTACAACAGTCATGCTGCCACCTTGGTAGCATTTGTTTGGTATTTACTTTGCATTCAGATACAGGATTGACAGCACTGCCCGCAATCCGATAGCCTGCCACTTCGCTCTCCTAATTCTGCTAACCACACCACACATGTCTTTTTCCGTCCGTAGCGTGTTTTTCCTGCCGGTGTTCATCGCCGCCGCTGCCTTCTTCTCCGCCTTGCCCTTGGCACGTGCGGATATCGTGGGAACTGACTGGACGGTGCGTAATCCGGTGCGGCTTCATAGCGACATGCTGGACATGGCGGTGAACGGGAGTTCCAACCTTGTAGCAGTCGGTGCCCACGGTGCTATTGTTTCCGGTAGCGATCCCTCGGCGCTGGCACGCGTGCCCACAGGAGTCACTGACGACTTCTCCAGCGTCACTTTTGGCGGCGGAAGATACTACACGGTGGGCAACCGAGGCCACATTCTTTCGTCTACCAACAGCACGACGTGGACGGTGAAATACAGCTCCACTACCGATATTTTCGAGAGTGTCGCCACTAGCGGTTCGCTGGTGGTGGCCGCAGGTGCCTATTTCAACAGCGCCACGGCCAGTTATAACAATGTGGTGGTCACCTCAACAGATGGAGTGAATTGGACACGGCGGGTCTTTCCTAACATGGCACCCATCACCCGCATGTTGTGGAATGGCCAGATGTTCGTGGGCATCTTGGATGGGGCTACAGCCTCTTCGCTGGATGGGAGCTCCTGGTCG
>JAQGPI010000161.1 GCA_028293175.1 Verrucomicrobiaceae bacterium
ATCATGAACCTTGATGAGTTTGTGATGCGGAGGTAACGTTGGAACCAGTTAGCTACAAGCCGAGTTCGCTCAACGGGATGCTCATGTCATGGAAGCCCGGCACGGGAACGGTCTCTCCGCCCTTGAATACCTTTGAACTCTGATAGACGGCCCCGTCGGGCTTGGTAAAAACCGTCAGAGTGCCTTCATTGAGATTTACTAGCCACGCTTCGGCTACATCTGCCGCCGCATACAAAGGAATCTTGGCATTCAAATCAGAGACCAGGCTAGTGTCGGCGACTTCCACCACCAACAGGACATCCTGTGGACCCGGATGCGCTGCACGATAAAAGTCCTGCCGGAGCTTGAGAAGGCTGACGTCAGGCTCCGGCTCCGAGTACTCATTGATGGCCAAGGGATTCTGGATTGCGATGATGGCTTGGCCGCCTAACCGGCGACTTAGCGCAAAATTCAAAGCATTGACCAGTGCGGCATGGGGGGAACCAATGGACATTTTCTTGAAAAGCAAGCCGTCGACGAGTTCAATCTTGTCATCTGCCGTGTAGATACCCGCCTGAATCATGGCGTGAAACTGCGCCGCAGTAATACGGGCAAGTGGCAGGTCGGACAAGGGCATGGTGGCAACCATCCCTAATATTACCGGAGGTTTCACCCTCCCGCAATCCCTTTGCGGGGTGCAGAAGTCCAGGTGGGCCGCACTTCCCGCTGCAAGCTACGCCCATTGAAGGCGTATATACCTTATCCTGAAGCCCATGACATCCGTCCATCACGACCGCCTGCAATTCTCCACGCGCCGACAATTTCTCAACAGCGCCGGGCAGTTCAGCCTTGGGGCCATTGCGATGCAGGCCATGCAGGCGGAGGCGTCACCTTCTCCCGCCGTCATCAATCCGCTGGCACCACGCCAGCCGCAGTTTGCCGCCAAGGCCAAACGGGTGATCTACCTGCACATGTCCGGTGGGCCACCGCATCTAGACCTCTTTGACTATAAGCCGGCCCTGGTGAAACACAGCGGCGAGGATTGCCCGGATTCCATTTTGAAGGGCCGCACCTTTGCCTTCACCACTGGCGTGCCGAAGCTGATGGGCACGCCGCGCACCTTTGCCAAGTATGGCCAGTCGGGCATCACCATGAGCGATGCCATGCCCAACTTCCATCGCGTGGCTGATGAGATGTGCGTGATCAAGTCCATGCACACGGACCAGTTCAATCACGCGCCAGCGGAACTGCTGTTGTTCACCGGCCATGAGCGCCAGGGCCGCCCCTCCATGGGATCGTGGGTAACCTATGGCCTGGGCACCGAGAACCAGGATCTTCCCGGCTTCGTCGTACTGATTTCCAGTGGTGTGCAGCCCAGCGGCGGCCAGGGATGCTGGGGCAGCGGCTTCATTCCCAGTGTTTATCAGGGTGTCCAGTGCCGCTCCAAAGGCGACCCGGTGCTTTACGTTTCTGATCCCGCAGGCATGGACCGTGCGATGCGCAGGCGCACCCTCGATGCCCTCAAGGATCTCAATGAGCTTCAGTCCAAGGAACTGGGACATCCGGAAACCGTCACCCGCATCGCCCAATACGAGCTGGCCTACCGCATGCAGACCAGCGTGCCGGAGATCATGGACATCACCCAGGAGCCGAAGAAAGTGCTGGAAGACTATGGTGCCACACCGGGCGAGGCCAGTTTTGCCAACAACTGCTTGTTAGCCCGCAGGCTGGTCGAGCAGGGCGTGCGCTTCGTGCATTTGTTTGACTGGGGCTGGGATTTCCATGGCACCTCTGCTGCCTCGGGTATTGGCGACGGCCTCACGGAAAAGATGCGGCAGACCGACAAGCCGGTGGTGGCGTTGCTGAAGGACCTGCGCCAGCGCGGTCTGCTGGAGGACACCATCATCGTCTGGGGCGGCGAATTTGGTCGCACGCCTTTCCGCGAAGGCCGCACGGCCAAAAGCGAAATTCTCGGCCGCGATCACTATCCTGATTGCTACAGCTTGTTCGTCGCTGGTGGTGGTTTTAAGTCGGGCTTCGAGTATGGCAGCACCGATGAACTGGGCTTCAAGGTGGCCGAGAACGGTGTGCATGTGCATGACCTCCAGGCCACCATCATGCACCTGCTGGGCTTTGACCACGAGCGGCTGATTTACCGCTTCCAGGGCCGGGATTATCGACTCACCGATGTGAGCGGCAGAGTGGTGAAGGAACTGCTGGCCTAAACGCTCAGCTGGTAATGCTTGATCGCATTGCCAGACCATAGCCGACGCCGCTCATCTTCAGCACGGTGGGCGACAATCTGCTTCAAGGCCTCGATCCATTCACTTGCCTTGCCGCCGAGCAGGCATACCGGCCAGTCACCACCAAAAACGACCCGCTTCGGACCGAATGAATCCAGGCAGTGATTAACGACAGGAGCAAGGTCTTCCGCCTTCCATCGATGGGGAGGCACGGAGGCGAGGATGCCACTGATCTTGCAGATGACATTGGGGCGCTTGGCAAAGGCATCGATCCCGCGCTTCCATCCGTCCGCCGTGCCATTGCGTTTCAAGCCTGGCCCAAGTTTGGGATTGAAGGTCTTGGGATCACCATTGCCGCAATGATCCAGGACGAAATCCGTGTCGGGACACAGCTCAGTGAGCTTCACACCATCGATCAATTCCATGGGCCGCATGGTGAGTTCAAAGTTGAGTCCGTTAGCACCGAGTGTCCGAACGCCCTGTACAAAAGCGGGCTGCAAACAAAATCCCTTGGGTGTGCTATCCCCATGCAGCACCTGTCGCAAGCCCTTGACGATGCCGTTGCCAGCATAGCGTTTCACATAAGCTTCAAAGGCCGGATCAGC
This sequence comes from Verrucomicrobiaceae bacterium, assembly GCA_028293175.1. Lineage (GTDB taxonomy): Bacteria > Verrucomicrobiota > Verrucomicrobiia > Verrucomicrobiales > Verrucomicrobiaceae > CAINXC01. Next base: position 2,828 of record JAQGPI010000161.1, read on the forward strand.
GGGCCGCCCACCTATGGTGGCAGCGATGGTCGTAGTCTTCCCCTGTCTCGCCAGATCCACGATGAAATCGGCCTCCTTCACGTGATCGGAGGGCGCCACATCCACTTCCATATAAATCGATTTCACTCGGTATCCGGCAAAAGCCTGCTGATAAACCTCGGTGGTGTAGTTGTGCTGAAGAATTTTGGGCGCATTCACCAGCCAGGGAAGGTTGAGCTGCCGCCTGTCCCACAAATGCTGATGAGTGTCGATGATCAGCGCATCGGGTGCGGCTGGATGTAAGGCCGCACAAGAGGTGCCAACTGTTGCCAGTGCGGCGCTGCCGGTGGAGAGGAGGAAGTCGCGGCGATTCATGTGATAAAAAAATGAGTCATCACCTTCGCAATGTCCAGCCTCTTGCAAATATTGTGAAATAAGAAAACAGTCGCGCAGGGGATAATCGGTGGTATGATAGGGTTTCCTACTTTGATCGTGCCTACCTTATCTTCTCCACAGTCGTGCCGTACTGGCAAAGAGTTAATCGCTGCCATCAAACCCTTCACAAAGGAGTCACGCGCCGTCAGTTGGTGGTGCATGTACAGCACGATGGGAGTCATCGCTGCGGTGCTCGCCTCCGCTGCTTTTGCGCCATGGTGGCCCTTGCAACTAGGCTTCGCCTTTCTTGGCAGCTTGGTCATGGTGCGCGGCTTCGTGGTGTTTCATGATTACATGCACGGCGCCATTCTGCGCGATTCATGGATTGCCAAGGTCGTCCTTTATTTCTTCGGCGTACTCCTGCTCACCCCCGCCCGTACTTGGCGTGAAACGCACAACTTCCACCACGCCCATGTGGGTCAGATTGGTGGCCCGACGATCGGTTCCTTTCCCGTGCTGACGACCGAACAATGGCGCAAGACCGGCTTCTGGGGCCGCCTGTGGTACCGCTTCAACCGTCACCCGCTGACCATCATATTCGCCTATGTCACTGTCTTCCTTCTGACCATGTGCATTGAATCCTTTGCGAAGAATC